>CAILKC010000949.1 GCA_903834675.1 uncultured Victivallales bacterium
ATGCCGCCCCTGCAGGGCTCACTCTCGTTTTGGATTCCATTCCCAGGGCGGTGCCCTGGGCTGAGGAATGGCCGCGCTTTCAGCGCTCCGCGGCGTCTGGCATTTTCGACACGTCCCGCCGGAAGTCTCCCCCAAGAGTCAGGTGACCCGTTCTGCTCGCCGGAAGCGGAGACGATCGAAACAGAAACCCCTACGGAACTGACCTGCGCCCCGGGGGATGATTTCAGGTTGAGAGCGGCGCAAGAACCGGTATACTATGCGCCCATGGACTTTCTGCAGCTCCAGGACAAGATGATTGTGGTGTTTGGGGTGGCGAACCGGCGCAGCGTGGCCTGGGCCGTGGCCCAGGTGCTCACGGCGGCCGGGGCGCGGGTTGTGCATGTGGTCCGGGACGCGGAGGTGCGCGAGCGGAACCAGGCCTTGTTTGGTGCGGTCCCGGTACTGACCTGTAACGTGGAAGACGACGCCGAGGTGGCGGCGTTACCGGCCGCGCTGGGGGCGATCGGTTCCGTGGTCGATGGCGTGGTGCATTCGATCGCCTTCGCCAATTTCAGCCAGGGTGTGCGGCCGTTCCACGAGACGCTCAAGGCCGACTTCCTGCAGGCAGTGGATGTGTCCTGTTTCTCGTTGGTCAACGTGGTGAATCATTTGCGGCCGCTACTGAGTCCGCAGGCCAGCATTGTGACCCTGTCCATCTCGACCAGCCGGATGGCATCGGAGAGCTACGGCTACATGGGGCCCATCAAGGCGGCGCTGGATTCGACGGTGGCGTTTCTGGCGAAGAGTTTGACGGTGGCGGTGTCTCCGGAGATCCGGGTGAACGCCGTGGGGGCCGGGTTGCTGAAGACCAGCTCGTCGGCCGGGATTCCGGGCTACATCGATGCGTATCTGTACGCCGAGCAGGTGATTCCGCGCGGTCGGGGGCTGGAGACGCGGGAGGCGGCCGACACGGTGGCCTTTCTGCTCAGTCCACGCTCGAGCGGCATCAACGCCCAGACCCTCGTGGTGGACGCTGGCATGTCCATCAACTACTTCGATCGCAAGCTGATGCGACGAACGGTCGGCGGACAGGACGGCTGAACTACCGGCGCGTTTTGGCGCGTTGGTCCGCACCGGTCCGCCGTTTTGTAGCGTCTGGCCGCCGGGTCCAGCGCTTACGCCAAGACCTCACCGCCGTTCCTCTCAGAGACTACCCACCGATCGCAAAGGAAGTACCGAACCATGTCAGCGGACACAGACTACAGCAAGACGATGGAGCAGCAACACCGGCACGTCCTCGGGACGTATCCACCGGCCGATCTGATGTTGGTGCGCGGGCAGGGCGCCCGCGTGTGGGACAGCCAGGGCAGGCGCTACCTGGACTTCTGTGCGGGCATCAGCGTCTGCAACCTGGGGCACTGCCACCCGCGGGTGACGGCGGCGATCCGCGAGCAGGTCGGCAAACTGGTGCATGTGTCCAATCTGTTCTACAACGAGAACCAACCGCGCCTGGCGGCACTCGTCGCCGAGCACAGCTTCGCGGGCCGCGTCTTCTTCTGCAACAGCGGCGCCGAGGCCAACGAAGGGCTCATCAAGTTCGCCCGCAAGTGGGGCCATGACCAGGGCCGCTTCGAGATTCTCTGCATGAAGGACTCCTTCCACGGCCGCACGCTGGCGACCCTGGCGGCAACGGGTCGGGAGAAGTACCGCAAGGGCTTCTCGCCCGACCTGCCTGGATTCCGGTTCGTGCCTTTTAACGACCTGGCAGCTCTGGAGCAGGCCGTGGCCCCGGAGACGGTGGCTGTTTTGCTTGAACCGGTGCAGGGGGAAGGCGGCATCGTCCCCGCTCGGCCGGACTACCTGAAAGGGGTACGGGAACTCTGTGACCGCAGGAACCTGCTGCTGCTCTTCGATGAGGTGCAGTGCGGCATGGGCCGGACCGGCACCTGCTTTGCGTACCAGCAGTATGGGGTCGAGCCGGACGGCATGAGCCTGGCCAAGGCCTTGGGCAACGGGGTCCCCATTGGCGCCTTCGAAGTCCAGTCCAAGTATGATCAGGTCCTGACGCCGGGCACGCACGCCAGCACTTTCGGTGGCACGCCCCTGGCTTGCGCCGCGGGCATTGCCGTGTTCGAGGCCTTCGACCAGGATGGCGTCCTGGAGAACTGCTGCCGGATGGGGGCGCTACTCCGTCGGCAGCTCGAGGGGCTTAAAGCGAAGCATGGGTTCGTCCGCGAAGTCCGCGGGATGGGCCTGATGATTGGGGTGGACCTGGCGGTGCCGGTCAAAGACATCCTGGTGCGCGCTCGTGAGCATGGCCTGCTGGCCCTGAGCGCCGGCGAGACCGTCTTGCGTCTGCTGCCGCCCTTGACCGTCACCCAGAGCGAGATCGAAGAAGCCATCGGCATCCTCGCTGCGGCGATGGCCGCGGTCGTGCCTGCCAAGTAGGCGGCCGCGCTGGCGAGCGTGACTCAATCTGCCCGGAAAAAAACACACGCCCGGTCGGCCATGGTGCTACAGGAGGTACAGGGAACTGACCCGCCTATGGGTGGAGCTGGAGCTCTCCAGGCACAGGCAGCGGCTTGCGGCCGGCGAGCAGGGAGACCCCTGACGCCGGTCGTAGCGGATATTCAACCACAACGGTTCCGCCGAGGTGGGGAATGTGCGCTCAGAGAGACCGAACGCGCGAAGGGTGCGGCGGACGGGACGCCCGGACCGGGACGCGGCGGAAACGCGGTAACGTTACGCAACCACGTTTCGGGCGGTCCCGTTCTGTTACCACCCGAACCCGCGAAGCAACCGACCCTCGCCGCGCTTGGCATCACGAAGCGCGAGAGCAGCTAGGAGCAGTTCATTGCCGTTCTTCCGGCGCCGGTACAAGAGAGAACCGTTACCGGCGCGCTGACGCTCTCAGCGGCGACGCGCGAGGTGAAGAAGGCTTTGGCTGTCCCCGCCGTCCATGGAGACGACCGTCCTGCCGTCAGAACTCATTCCAGCGGGATTTCCCTTTCCTTGCCGATCCCGATGGTTATGTCTTCGCCTGCGGGAGACATGACGACCAGTGCCGCAGGAGTGAAGCTCTTGACGGTGACGCCCACCACGGCCTGTCCGGCGGCGGCAAGCGTGGTTGTGATCGTGCCTTCGGGGATTGTGACGCTGGCCAGGTTGGTGCACGAAGAGAACGCAGAGCCCCCGATGCTGGTAACGCCGCCGGGGATTGTGACGCTGGCCAGGTTGGTGCAGGAATGGAACGCAGAGCCCCCGATGCTGGTGACGCTGTCGGGGATTGTGACGCTGGTCAAGGTGTTGCAGCCTTCGAACGCGGCCAACCCGATGCTGGCAACAGCTCTGCCCTCCATGGTGGACGGGATGGTCACTGCGCCGCCGGGGCCAGAGTACCCTGTGATGGTGGCGGCACCGCCACGGGCCGTGTAAGTGAAGTCACCGGCCTTTGCCGCCGCTGTGGTTGCCAACAGGAAAAACACTGGCAGCCACCACGCCCTACTGATTTGCGTTGGCCGACGTCCAGGCCCTGTTTCATTTCTCATCCGTGGCATCCATGATGCTCCCATGCTGCGTGCTGAACCCAGCGTCGGGCGCGGCTCACGTCCGCTCGTAGCGAAACTCTCTGAGTCCATCTCTGCATTCTCTCCCGCTTGCACCCCGAGCCGGCGCGCCGCCAGTGCCCCGACCGCTGGCGTTGGGGTCAGCGGCAGGCCTCGCAACGGCCGTCCTCAAGGCGGCGGACCAGGCCGAGCAGGACAAGGGTGTCGAGGAGTTCGGTCAGGTCGGCGACGGGGGCGCGCGTGAAGCGGGCGGCGAGGTCCGCAACCGTCACCGGGACGGGCGAGGCCGCCAGGACCGTGCGCAATGCCTGTGCGCGTTCCGCCATGGCCTTGGGCCAGGGGCGCTTGCCCTGCGGCGCGCCAGGGGTTGCGGACGCCGCGGGCATGACCAAGCCCAGGTCGCCGGTCTGCGCGGTTGTGCCTCCGGGGTTCTGGTACTCGGGCCGCAGCCAGCGCACCAGCCCGGCCTCTTCCTCGGCGGCACGGGCGGCGTTGAGGTCCACCAGGCGCTGCAGCAGGGCCTGGCCGTCGAGGTCGTGCGGCCAGCCGTAGGCGTCAAGCACGGCCCGGTCAAGCTCGTCATGCAACTCGCGTAGGACGGTCACCAGGCCTTGCTCGTGGATCTGGCGCTCTTTGGGCGTGAGGGCGAGGGCGGACGCGGCCCCAGAAGGATCCGGCAAAGCTGCGTCAAGCCGCAGGCAGTCCAAAGAGTCCCGCTGGCGCTGGGACTCGGTATCATACCGCGCCGGCCGCGAGG
>CAILKC010000950.1 GCA_903834675.1 uncultured Victivallales bacterium
CCCAGTCCGCCCTTCGTCCGCCGCGGCGGACGAAGGGCGTTGGAGGGCGCCGCGGCGACGGCGCCGCGGCGGCCACGCAGGGCCGCCCTCCAGGCGATCCGCCGCGTCCCGGCCGGATCGGAATGGGAACCGCGTTGGCAAGTCTCATTCCGGTATGTCCGGCCGCAGCCGGGGGCTCGGCTGAACCCTAGGACCTGAGTAGTCACCACCTACGGAGCTGACTTGCGCCCGGCGCGTGGATGTTGACAACGCGAGGGGAATGGCGCATGGTATGCCACCGGGCATTCGTGCAGGGGATGCGTGCCGAGACCGGCCGCCAAGCGTCTCTGTGAGCTTGCGAAACGGCGACTAGTTGTGCCCAGCCAGTATGCTTTGGTTCGAGAGGAGTCTACGACATGAAGACGAGGAATCTGCCGCCGCGCGTCCAGACGGTCGTTATGGCGGTTGTTGCGGCGGCCATGATCTGGGGTGTCGAGGCGTGGGCCATCCCCGCGACCCTCCAGTACCAAGGCTACCTTTCGGACGTCGGCGGGGCCCCGGTGACGGGCGTGCTGCGGGTCGTCTTCCGGCTCTACGAGGACGCCGATGCTGCCGTGGCGCCGACCGCCCTGTGGGAGGAGGTTCACGACAGCGTGACCGTTACCGCCGGCAAGTTCACTGCGATCCTCGGGGCGGCGAGCCCATTCGAGGCGGCCGGAGTGAGCTTTGATCGGGCCTTGTTCCTGGAGTTGGAGATCAGCCTGGAGAAACTGCAGCCGCGTCTCCCGCTGCATTCGGTTCCCTACGCGTTGAAGGCGACCGGGGTGGTGGCGGGGGGAATCACGGCTCCCATGTTGGCGGAGGGCGCGGTGCAGCCCGGGAAAGTGCATGTCTCCCTGGCAGGCCAGGGCCTGGCGGTCAGCCCGACGGGCGCGCTCCGGGTCGCCTCGGGCGGGATCACGGCCGACTTGCTCGCCGACGCCAGCGTTTCCGACCGGCAGGTGTCTCCCACGGCCGCCATTGCGCCCGCGAAAATCGCCGGAACCGCGGTGACGCTGGCTGACGGGCAGACGCTGACCAACAAGACCCTCGATGCCGATTCTAACCACCTCTTCAACCTCGACCTGAGCGAGTTCCGCCCCGGTGTCATTCTGGCCGATCTGGCGGCACCGGCAAAGAGTGAGGTCGGCACGGACGACCATCTGGCCAGCGCCGCCGCCATCATCCAGTTTGTTGGGGACTCGCTGGCCCGTCAGGACAGCCTGGGGGAGCTGGGGGATACCGCCCTGACCGACGTCACCGCAGGCGACATCCTGGTCGCCGATGGGGCTGGCCAGTGGGTAAACCAGACCCTCCGCGGCGACCTGGCCATGGATCCGTACGGCAACGCCACCATTCAGCCTGACGCGGTAAACCTGGGGACGGACACCACCGGTCTCTATGTCGCCACTCTGAGCGCTGGTCCGGGCCTGATTGGCGGCGGCTCTGCCGAAGGCCTGGCCGCAACTCTGGCTGTCAACGTGGATGGCGTGACTCTCCAGATCGCCGAGGATGTGCTGCAGGTGGGCCTCATCGGCAGCGGCAATATCGCTGCCGATGCCATCGGTATGGGGCACCTTCAGAACGGCGCCGTGAGCAATGCCAAATTGCAGAACGCCAGCCTGACCGTCAACCCTGGCGTCGGCCTGGCCGGTGGCGGCAGCGTGGCCTTGGGTGAGGCCGTGACCTTGAGCGTGGCCCCGGACGGCATCGGTGCGGCCCAGTTGGCCGCGGGCATCGATGCTTCCGGCAAGGGCTTCAATGCCGCCGCCGTGGACGGCGCTGGCCTCGACGACCAGGCTGACGCGGCCGCGAACGTGCTGTGGTCCTCACTGCGAACCAAAGACTATGTGGACGCCCTGGCGCTGGGGTTGGACTGGCAGGATGGCGTCGCGTCGATCGTGACTGCCGCGCCCACCGCACTGCCGCCGGGCACACGGGTCATCGCCCATCACGTCCCAGGCTGGACCGACAGCAGCATTTATCAGTATAATGGCACGGTGTGGCTCGAGGTTGTCCCCCACGAAGGCTGGGCCACGTGGGTGATGGACGAGGACCTGAACTACGTATTCAACGGCACAGAGTGGGTCTCCATCAGCTCCACCCAGAATCATGAGGCTCTCAACGGCTTGCTGGGGGGAGCCGAGAACAAGCACTACCACCTCGACGCATCGCTGTACGGTGCCCTGACCGGCCTGGCCAGCAACCGGCTGTTGGCAGCCGACGAGGTCGGCCTGCCGATCGAGACCAACCTGACCGCCTGGTTGCGCGGCAGCGCCGACCAGGTGACGGTCACCGCCGACGGCAACGGCGGCGCCGTGCTCTCTCTGCCGCAGGATCTGAGCCCGGCATCCAGACCGCAGTTTGCCGGCCTGGAATTGGCGCGCTTGAGCCTGGGCGGGGAGGTGGTCACCGCCATCGGCACCGACCCCACGCTGGCGGGGAATCGCACCGAAGCGTTGCCCACCGAACACGTCGTGAAGACCTATGTCGACCAGGCGCTGGCGGCCAAGGAGACCCCGCTGGCGGAGTTGACGGACGTCGCCCTGGCCGGCCTGACGCCCGGCGACCTGCTGCAGTTTGACGGCAGTGCGTGGGTGAATATTGACCGGGTGCCGGGTGCGAGCATCGAGCTCAAGGCCGGCGGCGGCATCACGCATGGTTCAGGGTTGATGCTTGATCTGGCGGACGACGGCACCCTGGAGATCGCGGCGGACGGCCTGCGCGTGGGCGTTATCGGCGGCGGCAACCTGGCCGCCGACGCGGTTGCCTTGGGCTCCAAGACCACGGGCGACTACGTGGCCAGGATTACGGCTGGCAACGGGCTCAGCGGCGACGGCGTGGGCGAGGGCAGCGCGCCGACGCTGGCGGTCAATGTTGATGGCACGACCCTGGTGATCACCGGCGATGTGCTCCGCGTGGGGAGCATCGGCGGCAACCAGTTGCAGGACGGTTCGCTCGGCAATAGCAAACTGGCCAACCCCGGCCTGACCGTCGCGGCTGGCGTCGGCCTGACCGGTGGCGGCCTGGCCGCCCTGGGCGGCTCCACGACTCTGAGCGTAGCCAACGGCGGCATTGGCGCTGGCCAACTGGCGGCAAACATCGATGTCGCTGCCAAGGGCTTCCGGGCGGCCACGGCAGCGGACGCGGACCGGGCGGCGCTCGCCGACACGGTCGTCGCCGCGGGCTTGGCGGAAGGCGCTGGGCTGGACGACGGCGCTGGTGCGGCCGGCAACGTGCTGTGGTCCTCGCAGCGAATCAAGGAGTACGTCGACGGGCTGGTCATGGGGTTGGACTGGCAGAACAGCGTCGTGTCGTTCGTCAGCGTCGTGCCGTCGGCACCGACGCCGGGCCTGCGGGTGATCGCCGCCGCCGATTTCGGTACCTGGGCCGCGGGCAACCTCTACGAGTTCAACGGGGCGGCCTGGGTCGGAACGGTCTCCAACGAGGGCTTTGCGCTGTGGGTCGAGGGCGAGGACCGCAACTACGTCTACACCGGCACGGCGTGGGTGCCTATGAGTTCGACGACGAACCACGAAACCCTCAACGGCTTGCTGGGGGGAGCCGAGAACGACCATTTCCACCTTGGCGGTCGGCTTCACGACGCTCTGACGAACCTGACCGGCAACCGGCTGGTGGCGGCCGACGAGGCCGGCTTGCCGGCCGAGACGAACCTGACCGCCTGGTTGCGCGGGAGCGCCGACCAGGTGACGGTCACCGCCGACGGCGCTGGCGGCGCCGTACTCTCCCTGCCGCAGGACCTGGCCACGGCATCCAGGCCCCATTTCGACGGCCTCGAGTTGGGCAGCGGCGGACTGACCCTGGGCCACCTTGAGGTCAACGCCATCAGCAACGACGTGGACCTGGCGGGCGACCGCGCTGCGGCCCTGCCGACCGAACACGCCGTGAAGACCTATGTCGACCAGGCGCTGGCCGACAAGGAGACCTTGCTGGCGGAGCTGACGGACGTCGCCCTGGTCGGCCTGACGCCCGGCGACCTGCTGCAGTTTGACGGTGCGGCGTGGGCGAATATCGCCAAGGTGCCGGGCGAGAACATCGAGATGAAGGATGGCGCGGACGCGGCCGGCAACGTGCTGTGGTCCTCGCAGCGGATCAAGGAATACGTCGACGGGCAGACACTGGGTCCGGACTGGCAGAACAGCGTCGTGGCGTTCGTCACCACCGTACCACCGACGTCGGCGCCGGGCCTGCGGGTGATCGCTGCCGCCGATTTCGGCAACTGGACCGGCGACGACATCTACGAGTTCAACGGCGTAACCTGGGTCGAGACGGTCCCCCGCGAAGGCTTTGCGGTATGGGTCGAGAGCGAGGACCGCAACTACACCTACACCGGCACGGCGTGGGTGCCGATGAGTTCGACCGCGAACCACGAATCCCTCAGCGGCTTGCTGGGGGCAACCGAGAACGACCACTACCACATTGGCGGTCGGCTGTATGACGCCCTGGCGAACCTGACCGGCAACCGGCTGTTGGCGGACGTCGACGGCCTGCCGCTCGAGACCGACCTGACCGCCTGGCTGCGCGGCAGCGCCGACCAGGTGACGGTCAGCGCCGATGGCCACGGCGGCGCCGTCCTCTCCCTGCCGCAGGACCTGGCTCCGGCATCCAGGCCCCAGTTCGACGGCCTCGAGTTGGGCAGCGGCGGACTGACCCTGGGCCACCTCGAGGTCAACGCCATCAGCAATGACGTGGACCTGGCGGGCGACCGCGCTGCGGCCCTGCCGACGGAGCACGCGGTGAAGACCTATGTCGACCAGGCGCTGGCGGCCAAGGAGGCCTCGCTGGCGGAGTTGACGGACGTCGCCCTGGTCGGCCTGGCGACTGGCGACCTGCTGCGCTTCGACGGTACGGCGTGGGTGAACATCGCCAAGGTGCCGGGCGAGAACATCGAACTGAAAGACGGCGGCGCCATCACCCACGGCTCAGGGTTGAAGGTCAATCTCGACGACGACGGCTCGCTGCTCATCACCGATAACGCCCTGAAGGTCGGCGTCATCGGCGCTGGCAACCTCGCTGCTGATGCGGTTGCCTTGGGCGCCAAGACCACGGGCGACTACGTGGCCAGGATTACGGCTGGCAACGGGCTCAGCGGCGACGGCACCGGCGAGGGCAGCTCGCCGACGCTGGCGGTCAATGTTGATGGCACGACCCTGGTGATTGCCAGCGATGTGCTCAGCGTGGGGAGCATCGGCGGCAACCAAGTGCAGAACGGTTCGCTCGGCAATGCCAAACTGGCCAACCCCGGCCTGACGGTCAGCGCCGGCACTGGCCTGACCGGTGGCGGCCTGGTCGCCCTGGGCGGCTCCACGACTCTGGGCGTAGCCACCGGCGGCATTGGCGCTGGCCAGCTGGCGGCGAATATCGATGTCGCTGCCAAGGGCTTCCGGGCGGCCACCGCGGCGAGCGCAGACTGGGCGGCGCTCGCCGACACGGTGGTCGCCGCGGGCCTGGCGGTAGGCGCTGGGCTGGACGACGGCGCCGAGGCGGCCGGCAACGTGCTTTGGTCTTCGCAGCGGATCAAGACGTACATCGATGCTCTGGTCAACGGCCTGGATTGGCAGCAGAGCGTCAAGTTCATCACCGTCGTCGTTCCGCCGGGACCGACCGAGCTGGGAACCCGCGTCATCGCCAAGGGCGTCGCGGGCTGGAATAACCACAGCATCTACGCCTACGATGGCGTTGCCTGGGTCGAGGCGGTGGCGCCCTCGAAAGGCTTTGCGGTGTGTGTGACCGACCCGATGCGCAACTATGTGTTCACCGGCAGCGAATGGGTGGACTTCGGCTCGACCGCGGACCATCAGGCTCTCACCGGCAAGCAGGGCGGCAACCCGACGCTCGGGGAGTACTACCACCTGGGCAAGCCGCTGCACGACGCGCTGACCGGATTGCCCATGAAGAGGCTGATCGGGACTGACTCCGCGGGCTTGCCGGCCGCGGCCGACCTGAGCGTGTGGGTCGACAAAGCCGCTACCGGCCTCATCGTGGCCCCCCGCGGCGATGGCGGGATCATCCTTGATCTCGACAAGATCGTTCCCCAGGGTGCCCCGACCAAGGGTAATATCCTGATGGGCTCCGGCACCGTCTGGGAAAGCGTTGGGCAGACGGCCATCACCGCCGTCGGCACCATCAGCGCCGGCAGGTGGGAGGGCAGCGCTATCGCCGGCGATCGCATCGAGCTCTACCCGGGCGGCGGCCTGGCCACGGGCTCCGGCCTGAAGATCAACCTCGACAGCGGCGACGAGTCGCTGGTTATCCGCTCCGGTTTCCTGACCGTCGGGCAGATCGGCACGGAGCAGGTGCGGGATGAGTCCCTCACCGGCGCGGACATCCTGAACGGTTCGCTCCTCGGGCAGGACCTGGCCGCTGGCACCATCGGCATCCTGAAACTGACGGGCATACCGGACGTTGGCCTGGCGGGCCAACCGGTCACGGCCGACGGCGTCGGCGGCTTCATGTTGGGCCGGCGGACGGCGATGTACCAGACGGACGCCGATCGTGTCATCCGCACGATCACCACTCCGCCGCCGGGTGCCCCGTCCGGAGTCACCCGGGACGGCGATGGGAATCTGTATGTCGCCGACAGCCTGGCCCACTGCATCCGGCTCTACTCCGCCACCGGCGAGTATCAGGGCTGGCTGGGTCAGGACGGGAGCTTGCTCACCGGTTTCCATGCCGTCGGCGATGGCACCGTCCCGCTGAAGAGTGCTGACACGAACCCTGATCCTGGCGCCTTCTCCAGCCCGGCGGATGTCGCGTTCGGGAACGTCGGTGGCTACATCACTGGCAGCCCCAAGGGTGGCACTACGTCCACCGGCTACCTGGTAGTGGCGGACACCGGCAACCACCGCATTCAGGTCATCAGCCTTGGCACTTTCTTCGCTGCCGCATTCGATAAAGCCAACACCACCGGGCTCGACCTGGACAGTCCCAGCGGGGTCGCGGTGGCGCCGGACGGCACGATCCTCATCGCTGACACCGGTCACCACCGCATCGTCCTCGCGCGGTACGTTTACGGGTTCCTCTCGGTGAATGGCTGGCTCGGTTTGAGCGGTGGGATCGCGGGATTCCATACTGGACCGGGCGTGTCCGAGTCGGACTCGGGGGATATGATGTTCGACTCCCCCAGGCGGCTGTGCCTCGGCACTGTCGGCGCCACCCCAATACCGGTATTGGCCGTGGCCGACGGCGGCAACTATCGCATCGCCATGATCGACGTCACCAGCTTCTCCAGCCCCGTTTGGCTGGGCTGGATCGGCGCTGGGGTGGACGACTCCACGGGCTGGCACGGCCCGGAATCAACGGCAGTGCCACGTGCCGGCACCGGCCCCGGCGCCTTCAACTACCCGGTCGGCGTGGCTCTGGATCGAGGGCTCCTGGCCGTCAGCGACCAGGCGGAGAACCTTCTGGAGTTCTATACCTACGATTCGGGCGCTGCCCAGTGGCGGTTCGCCTCCAGCTTCGGCTCGACGGGCGCATTGCCGGGCCAGTTCAGCCAGCCGACCGGTCTCGCCCTCGACTTGGATGGCTCATTCTGGGTCTGCGACAAGGGTAACCAGCGCCTGCAGAAGCTCTATACCAGCTCCTACACCGTGGTGCCGCCGGAGGCCGGCAATGTGGTGATCGGCAGCGACCTGCCCGAGCCCTCGGCGGCTCTGCAGATCGACTCGACGGACGGCGGCTTGCTCGTCCCGCGCTTTGAGATGGACAAATTCGCGCAGATCAAGAACCCCACCGAAGGCCTGTTGGCGTACGGCTTCGGCTACGGCACGCCCAAGTCGGGAACCTCCGGCAAGGGCTTCTACTTCTGGAACGGGACCCTCTGGGAACGGATAGGCAGCCTCGGCTACGGTGAGGTCACGTCGTACAACCTCGCCTACGAAGCGGTCACCACCTTCCAGATCCAGAATGGCACGATCATCGGTGAAGACATGGCAGACAGCAGCATCCCCGACAGCAAGTTGCAGACTCTCACGACCGCCGGAAAGGTGGCCGGCACCGCGGTGCAACTCAAGGCGGGTGGCGGCCTCGGCGCCGACGCGGCGGGGCTGTTCGTCGGCGCGGCGCTGCCGAACGTGATCTACGTGGGCCAGGGGCAGTCCATCGTGGCAGCGCTGAACAGCATTGTCGGCGCGACCGAGACCAATCCCTATCTGATCAAGGTCGGCCCCGGCGTCTTCCCGGAGCGGCTGACGCTGAAATCGTATGTGGACATCGAGGGTTGCGGCATCGGCAAGACCATCATCACCGCTGACGGCGGTACCAACTTTGCCAGTCCGGGCAGCGATGCCACCGTCGTGGCCAGCAATGTGACCAACGCCGGGCTGCGTCATCTCACCATCCAGAGCGTCCGGAGTGACGGCAACGGCCAGCTCGTCGGCCTGTACTACAGCGGCATCCCCAGCCAGCGCGGGCTGCGTCTGCTGCACGTGCAGATCCTGCTCAGTAGCAGCGGTGGCAGCATCGACAGGAACGCCTGGGGCATCTACGCCTACACCGCCTGCAGCGGCCTCCAGCTTGAGCATACGCTCATCGAGATCAGTGTGACCACCGGCCTCTCCTACGGCGCCTGTGGTATCGGCCTGCGCGGCGTGGTCGAGATCAGCGACTGCACGCTGAAGATCAACAACGGCAGTGCCTGCGCGGTCGGGTTCTGGATTGACCCGAGCACCAAGGCGGTGACGGTGGAGCGGACCACCATCACCGCCTTCGCCAGCGGCGCGTCGTTTCCCGACGCGGCCCTGGGGGCTCTTGCCTTTAACCCCGGCCGGGTGACGCTGCGGCAGTGCAGCATTGACGTGGGCGATCTTTACTCGACCGCGGCCAAGGCCGAAGCCGGCGTGGAGCTCCGGATCGAGTCCTGCACGTTGGGGCATAGCCTCGCGGTGGCCTCCGACTTTACGGCCGTACGCCTGAATGCGGCGTCCTGCACGCTGTCGCACTCGCGGGTTAACAGCCCGGCGATGGCCGGGGTCACCACCATCGCCGGCAGCGGCTCGATCTCCAAGTTCCGCGCCATCGACTGCGAATTGCAGGGCGCCCGCAACACCAGCGGCTTCATCGCCTCCTACTTCCGCTGCCTCGAAGTGGATGCCACGGGAATGCCGATCCAGGAAGTGCATTCGGCCCTTACCACCACCTCCACGAAGGCGAGCCAGGCGCGCTAAGGACATCGAGCTATGAAACGCCATGGACGGATTCTCGGGTGCTGCGCCGGGGCGGTTCTCTGCCTGGCGCTGGCTGCCGTGGGGGCGGAGTCGGCCAGCGGCCGTTACCGCCTCGAGGGAACGCTCACCCCGGCCGGGGCTGGCCACGCCGTCGGGGTCGGCCTGACGCTTTACCAGATCGTGGCCCAGCCCGACCCCTTGGGTGAGTTCACGGGTACGGTGGGCACGCTCCAGCACGGCTGGCGCCTGCCCGCCAAGGTCGAACCGCTCTATCACTACGTCCTGGAAGCGGGCTGGAACCTGCAAGGCGCTCCCGGGGTGAGCGACCGGCCCGCCGGCGCTATCTTCACCGGTCCCGCTGGGGCACCCATCAAGATCGGCAACCTCCGCTATCCCACGCCCGCTGGCTCCTTCGTCGAGGCCGCCGACCGCGACCCGATCCTTGGGCTGCAGGCGTTCTGGGTGTTCAGCTACTGGGGCGGTGAAGGGCGGTCTTTCGCCACCCCGGAGGCCCACACCCCCGACGACGGCAGCGCCTGGCAGGACCTGCTGCAGCCCGGCTGGAACCTGTTCTCGCCGCCTTACACCGTCACGGTGCCGTCGCGGGGCGCCATCGTCGTGGTCTGGCGCTGGAATCCCGCCACGACGACCTACGAAATCGTCCCGCCAGGCACGGACCTGCGCCCGCTCGAGGGCTACTGGATTTTCAAGGTCTTGGTGGAATCCTGAACGAGGAGTCGGCATGAAATGGCGGGTGTCCCAACAACTCCGCGCGGGCTTGGCCGCGCTGGCCCTGTGGTTCCTGGCGGGTTCGGCGCTGGCCCACGCCGATGACAGTGCCCTGGCTCTGGGTAAGGCCAGCCTGGAGGCGGGCCGCTACGAAGAGGCCATGCTGCACCTGCAGACGGCCTTCCTGGACGACCCGGCCAACGTCGACGTGAGTTTCTTCCTGGGCCAGGCGGCCTTCGGGGCTGGCAACTACGAGGCGGCCTCGGCCGCCTTCGACCGCGTGCTGGTCATACGTCCTGACCTTGACCGCGCCCGGCTCGAACTGGCTCGGACCTACTGCAAACTGCAACTCTTCACGGTCGCCGAGGAGCTTTTCCGGGAGGTTGCGGCCCGGCCGGAGACGCCGGAGAATGTGCGCCGCAACATCGACGAGTACCTGAGCCAAATCCGCAGCGCTCGCAGCCCCCATCGATTCAGCGGCGCGCTGACCCTCACCCTCGCCCGCGACGACAATGCCAGGGTGAGTCCCCAGGACACGATCACCCTGCCCGACCTGCCCCCGCTCAGCGTGCCCATCGAGAGGGATTGGTTCAGCTCGCAGAGCCTGATTCTGGAGCATCGCTGGACGCCCCGTAGCGCCGGCCTGTCCTGGGTCTCCGAACTGCTGGGCTACGACGCGCTCTACCTGGACCAGGGCGACCTCGATGTCCAGTACCTCCGGCTGGATACCGGCCCGCGCTGGAAGCTTGGCCGGACCCTCATCGGGCTAGGCCTCAATGGCGCATACATGGACAAAGACTACAGCCGCTACCTGGGAACCTGGGGCGCCCGTGCCTTCGCTACCGTGGCCGCCGCCCGCAACCTGTCGCTGCGCCTGGAGCTCGGCGGCGAGGACCGCACCTACTGGCGGGACCCGGACGCGAGCGGGGTCAGCGGCATGGTCTCTCTCAGGCCGACCTGGACCCTGGGGCGCCATGCCCTCAGCGCCGAGACCGGCGCCGAGTTTCATGATGCCGACAAGGGCACCCAGGCCTACGACCGCGCCTTTGTCGGCCTGGGATACCAACTGTCTCTGCCCTGGCGCCTGAGTCTTCTGGCTTCTTACCGCTACGACAACTGGCTGTTTGATGAACCCGAATTCCTGGCGGGCTCCCGGCGCCGGGATAATATCCACGGCTTCGGGCTCGGCCTCCGGCGCTTGTTGGGGGCGCACGCGGCGGTCGAACTGCGCCATAAGCTTGAGACCTCGCACTCCAGCAGCGCTCTGTACACCTACGATCGGAACGTGACCTCTCTGAGTGTCATCTACGCATTCTAAACCTCCGGTCCAGGCCGGCGACAAGCGGGAGAAGCAGCATGAAGACACCCCTCACGGTCTCGGGTCCGCGCCCCTGGAGCGCGCTGCTCGTCGCCTGCGGCCTGCTGCTGGGATCATGGGTCCAGGCCGTCGCCCCGGAGCCGGCCGGGATGGTGGTCGCGGTCCGCGGTGAGGTGACGGTAACTCGAGCCGACGGCAAGGCTGCCCCTCTGGCGCTGAAGGATGCCGTTTTCCAGAGTGATACCCTGAAGACGGGCGACCGCGGTCGGGTGCAGGTGTGCTTCACGGATGAGACGATTCTGAGCCTGGGACGGAACACCCAGATCCAGATCACCGAGTGCGTCTTCAAACGCAGCGAGGGTCAGGGGGCGCTGAGCCTGAACGTCAACGAGGGCGTGTTCCGCATCGTGGGTGGCGCGATTATGAAGATCGCGCCGGAGAACTTCAAGACCACCACGCCGACTGCCACCATCGGCATTCGCGGCTCGTCTTTTGCGGCCGAGGTGAGCGCCGAGCTGACCACGGTGGTGCTGCTGGGGACGACGGGAGCGGGAATCACGATCGAGAACGATAACGGCTACCGTATCGTCTACATTCCCGGCACGGGTTTGAGTGTTCCCGTCGGCGAGGCCCCGGGCTCGGTGCGACCCATGGACAAAGAGGCGGTCGCCCTGCTGGGGCAGACCGCGGTCGGTGGCGCGGGGAGTTCGGACCCGAGCGCCAAGCCACCCGCACCCGCCGTGGAAAAGGGCTCCGGCGGCAAGTCCGGCGGAGCCTCCACCCCCGCCCCGGCCGAGGCACCGGTCCCCGAGGGCGAGCCCGGCGACCCGCATGCCATCATTCTCGGTTATCCGACTGACAGCGATACCCGGACGGTGCTCGATGAACCCACCGAACCCCCGGTAAAGCCGATGCCCACTGTACTCCCCCTGGGCCAGGCGATAGGCCTGGACCTGACCACCGGCTGGGTCCTGCGCTCGCTCACCCCGAACGAGGTCTCCGTCACCGTCGCGATCAGCGGCACGCATCTGGACGCCGTGACGGGCGGCGGGATGACCCTCCATGCCGAGGCCAGCGGCACCAGCGCCGCCACGTTCTCCACAAAATCCCCCCAAGAGGCCCCCGAAGACCCCGGGCAGTCGCCAGCGATGCCCTTCACCTTCCAGGATGGCGTCATCGGCGGCAACTCCGCCATGGTCGTGACGAACAGTACCATTCAGCCGTCCGCCGACGCGGCTGACCTCAGCGACTGGGGCTGGTGGGAAATGGACCTCAACGACCCCAACCACTCCGGGCCGGCCCACCACGCCGTGGGCCTCTGGCAGGCCACCAGCCTGGCCCGCACCGCAGCCGAGTACGTCCGCGATTCCCTCCTCGGCGGTGATTTTACCGGCACGTATAGCGGCAGTGCCCACTGCCTGCGTAACGGCGCCGACCGCTTCGACGGGACCTCACGCTTCAGCCTCGATTTCAGCGACAAGACCTTCACCGGGGACTTTAACTTCAGCGCCGGCGGCGGCCCCACCATGGACCTGACCGGCGACATCAACGAGAATGGCATTCAGGGCCACGTGAGAACCATCTCGGGCGAGGGGCCGGTACAGTCTTCGGCGCTGCAGGGGACCTTCTACGGCTCCGACTCCGTCTCCGATCCCCACACCGTGCAGGGCGCTTTTGACGCCCGCTCACCGGTCAACCACTACCTCGGCATCTTCAACGCCGGCGGCACGGCCAGGTCGGCTCGGCGCTGATCAGAACTCGGCGCTGCCCGGCGTCCGCGGGAAGGGGATGACGTCGCGGATGTTGTGCATGCCGCTGCAGAACTGCACCATCCGCTCGAAGCCCAGTCCGAAACCCGCATGGGGCACGGAACCAAAGCGCCGCAGGTCGAGATACCAGCCGTAATTCGCCAGTGGCAACCCCATCTCCACGATGCGCCCGCTGAGCACCTCGAGACGTTCCTCGCGCTGGCTCCCGCCGATGATCTCGCCGACTTCCGGGAGCAGCACATCCATGGCCGCCACCGTCCGCCCATCGTCGTTCTGCCGCATGTAGAAGGCCTTGATCTGCTTCGGATAGTTCATCACGATCACGGGCCCTTTGAACACCACCTCGGTCAGGTAGCGCTCATGCTCACTCTGCAGGTCGATGCCCCAGGACACCGGGAACTCGAAGGTAACGCCAGCCTTCTCCAGGCACTCCACCGCCGCGCTGTAGGTGATGCGGGTAAACGAGCTCGCCGCCAGCTTCTGCAAGCGCTCCACCTGCCCTTTGGCCACGCGCTGGTCAAAGAAAGCCAGGTCCGGCCCGCAGTGCTCCAGGACGTAACTGAAGAGGTAACGCAGATAGTCTTCGGCGAGGTCCGCGTCATCGGTCAGGTCGGCAAAGGCCATCTCCGGCTCGATCATCCAGAACTCCGCCAGGTGGCGGCGCGTGTTTGAGTTCTCGGCCCGGAAGGTCGGGCCGAAGGTGTAGATGTTACCGAGAGCGCAGGCGTGCGTCTCCCCCTCGAGCTGACCGCTGACCGTCAGGCTGGCCCGCCGCCCGAAAAAGTCCTGCGCGTAGTCCACGGCACCGGTTTGCGGCGTCCGCGGCAGAGCCTCCAGGTTTAAGGTGGTCACCTGGAACATCTCCCCTGCCCCCTCGCAGTCGCTCGCCGTGATGATCGGCGTATGCACGTAGAGGAAGTCGCGCTCCTGGAAGAAACGATGGGTGGCAAAGGCTAAGGCATTGCGCAGGCGCATGACCGCCCCGAAGGTATTGGTGCGCGGTCGCAGGTGCGCCACCTCGCGCAGGACCTCGAAGGAGATGCGCTGCTTGCCCAGGGGGTACTCCGTGGGCTCGCAGAAGCCTAGCACCCGCACCTGCGCCGCCTTCAGTTCGACCGCCTGGCCGGCGCCCTGTGACGCCACCAACTGGCCCGTGACCGCTACGGCCGCGCCGGGATGCAGCCGCACGACCTCGCTGCCGTAGTTCGCCAGCGACTGGTCCGCCACCACCTGCAGGTTGTCGAAGGCGGAGCCGTCGTTGAGTTCGAGGAAGGAGAAGCCACCCTTCGAGTCCCGGCGGGTGCGAATCCAGCCCGCCACCGTCACCTCGGCCGAGCTGGGGGGAGACTGCAGAACCCGTCGTATCAACATGCGTTTCATGGCTGCTTCAAGGCCTCCCGTACTGGCTGCTCAGAGCAGCGCCATCCCGGCCTGTCGGCAGGCCACAACCATGTCTGCCGGCCAGATGCCAGCCTGAATTTCGCCGATGTGCGCCTTTTGCAGGTACAGCATGCACAGACGCGACTGGCCGATACCACCGCCAATGGACAAGGGCATCTCGCCCGCCAGCAAGCGGTGGTGCCAGTACAGCGACGTGCGCTGTTCCATGCCCCGGATACGTAGCTGCCGCAGCAGTGCCTGTGGGTCAACCCGGATGCCCATGGAAGACAGTTCAAAGGACACATCCAGGACCGGATTGTAGACCACGATGTCGCCGTTGAGGCCGCAGCGGCCCGGCGCGCTGGTCGTGGTCCAGTCATCGTAATCGGGCGCCCGGCCGTCGTGGATGGTGCCGTCGGGAAGCTCGCCACCAATCCCGATCACAAAGATCGCTCCATGCCGCCGACAGGCCTCGGTCTCGCGCTCCCGCGGCGTCAGCCTGGGGTAGCGCTCCAGCAACTCCTCGGTATGCACGAAGGTGATTTCCTCGGGCAGAAACGGCGTCAGGCAACCGTACTCGTGGCAGACGTACTTTTGGGTGCGCCGAATGACATCGTACAGCCGCCGCACGATGCGTTTGAGGAACTCGACCTGGCGTTCGTCCGGCGTGATGACGCGCTCCCAGTCCCACTGGTCCACGTACACCGAATGCAGGTTGTCGAGGTCCTCGTCCGGCCGCAGCGCATTCATGTCCGTGTAGAGGCCGGTCCCGGGTTCGAAACCCAGGTCCGCCAGGGTCATGCGTTTCCACTTGGCCAGGGATTGCACAATTTCTGCGGTCACGCCGGGGATGCCTTTGAGGGTGAACGAGACCGGCTTCTCGGTGCCATTCAGGTCGTCGTTGATGCCCGTCCCGGCCGCCACCACCAGCGGCGCGGTCACCCGCACCAGATCGAGTTCGTAGGCCAGATTGGTCTGGAAGAACTCCTTGATCTTGCGAATGGCCTTCTCGGTTTCGATGGGGGGCAGCAGCGCCGCGTAGCCCGCGGGGATCACAAGTCTACTGGCCATCCTCGGTCTTCCTCTCGCTGGGGGATTGTCCACTCAGCCCATCGGGGCATACCCACGGTACGGTCCGCACACACCGCCCGCTTCAGCCGACGCGACCGGGAGGCTCCAGCGCCTTCCCGAGACTGCCGGTAACGGCCTTAATGTAGCGCGCCAAACAGGCCGCACCGCCGGGGGTCAGGCGGTTCCGGGAAAGAGCCCCGCTGGATCTGGCAGGCGTCTGCCCTGGCCCCGCGTTCCTCCCTGGAGCCCGCGATGCCGGCCCGTTTCGGGCGGGTTCGCGGTATCCCCCGTCCCCTGGAGCCCGCGATGCCCAGCCCGTTTCGGGCGGGTTCGCGG
>CAILKC010000951.1 GCA_903834675.1 uncultured Victivallales bacterium
GCGTCGGCGCCGCGGCGGCCACGCAGGGCCGCCCTCCAGGCGATCCGGCGCGTCCCGGCCGGATCGGAATGGGAACCGCGTCGGCAAGTCTCATTCCGGTATGTCCGGCCGCAGCCGGGGGCCGGGCTGAACCCTGAACTCGGAACCCTGAACTTGGAACTCCGAACCTCGTTCGTCCTCCTTGCCGCCTTCCTTTGCGCCGGGCCCGTATCTTCCGGGTCAGGCCAGGTTGCGGATGCCGCTGAAGTCGCCCGTGACCGCCGCTTCGAGGATGGGTCCCATGTAGTCATCCACCTGCGCCGCGGTCAGCGGCACGGGCATGTTCTTGAGCTTCATCTCAAGCTGCGGGTTCTTGGCGGCCGCCAGGGCGCGCTGGATATGCTCGCGGGTGAAGCCCTCGACATCGGCCAGGCGGGTCGGGAAGTTAATCGCCCGCGACAGCGCCAGCAGTCCTTCGGCGACCGCGACCCCGAGATCGCGCCCGTGCAGCTTCGTGAGGTCCGTCTTCACCTGGCCCGCGGCCTTGAGCACCGCGCCGACTTCACGCAGTTGCGGTTCCACTGCCGGGGCGAAGAAGACGGTGTAGTAGGGATTCATGAGGGCGCAGGCGCGGCCATGCGAGAGGATGTCGACCAACGAGAAGCTGGTGAGGTGGGCGCCGTTGGTGCCGCCGATCATGATTGCATAGCCGCCCAGGTCCGTGCCGAGGCCCAGCGCCTCGCGTGCTTCCAGGTCGGCGCCGTGGTCGCAAGCGCGCTTGACGTAGGCCGCCACCAGCTCAATTCCCAACAGCGCCACCGGCCGCACCCGTTCCAAGGCCTCGCCTTTGAGCCCGAAGAAGACCTCGAGGCAGTGTGAGATCCCGTCCAGGCCACCGTCGGCGGTGAAGCCGGGCGGCATGCTGGTGGTGGTGCCGTAGTCGAACAGGGCGCGGCGTGGCACGATGGCGTCGTCGACAATCAGCTTCTTCTGGTGGGTGCGCTGATCCGTGATGTTGGCGTACTTGGTCAGGTGCGCCCCGGAACTCGCCGCGAGTTGCACGGCCATCAGCGGCAACAGGGTACGCTTTTCCGCGTTGAGCTTGGCGGTGACGGCGCCCATCCCGAAGTACGCCTCGATATCGGGGTACTTATCGCCCAGCGCGACCAGCGCACAGGCGGCCTTGGTGGCATCCAACACACTCCCGCCGCCGACCGCCAGCACCGCCGCGGGCGACTGGCTGGCGATGGCGTCGGCAATGCGCCGGACGTCTTCACGTGGCGCATTCGGTCCCGCGCCGGGGATCAGCTCGCCGGCCAGCTCCACGCCGGCGGCCCGCAGCGCGGTCGTGACGCGGGCGTGCAGGGGGGTGCCCCAGGCCGTTCCGCAACCGTCCGCGACCACCGACACGCGCTTGCCCAGCCCAGCGGTCAGAGCGCCCAGCCGCTCAAAACAGCCGAGGCCATGCACGTAGTGATCACCCTTGAACTGCTTGAGCAAATCCCGCGCTTGGTTGAACCGCGTGTTCATTGTCTCTCCCATGCCTGGTTCGGTCACTTCCGTTACACGTTTCTCAAGGAGGCGCACCGTCTTTGCCGGCGCCGCTCTCGGCGGCCTCCGGTTGGCGTTCCGCCTCGTTCTTTCAACCTGTGCAATAAGGATGGGCCGAGGTATTCAGCCCCAAAGGGGCGTTTCGGGCGCCCAGGGCAACGCCCTGGGTCCCTGTCCTCCCCGAGGTTTGAGCCCTGAAGGGGCGGACCATGCGACGTCGGCGTAAAGGTAGGGCAGATAGCTCGCCCCTA
>CAILKC010000952.1 GCA_903834675.1 uncultured Victivallales bacterium
CTGCTGGTTGTCGCTGGTGGTGATCTGCTCGGTGCGCCCTTTCTTCAACTCGTAGGTCTGTAAGCGTTTGTCCGTGCGCCAGACATCCTCGATGAACGGCGCCTTCCAGTGCAGGCCGGCGTCGTACACCCGCACGTTGCCGGCCGCGTCGGTCTTGGCCTTGCCCAGACGTTTGACCAGGGCGATCTCCGTCTCGCGCACCTGGAAGGTCACCAGGCCCGCCACGAAGATCCCCACCACCACCGCGGCCAACGCCACGACCGGCCAGTGCTGCATCAGCGAGCGCTTCTCATTCATAGGTCAGACGGCCCTCACGCCCGGCAACCGGGCCTGGATAACTAGGCTTACTTGCCCACCTGCTGAACGTCCAGATCGAGCAGATCTGGCCGCAGCTTCTCTTGCAGATCAAGACTAAACACTTCACTGCCGCGGGTTGTGGCAACCACATACTTGCGGACTGCCGCACCCTCGTTTTCCAGAACCTCGAGGTAACTGTTCAGCGCGAACATGCTGGGGCAAGCCCGATAGGCGAGCAACTGTTTGAGGAAACGCTCGGCCTCCGCCTGTGCCACCTGGCCCCGTTCCCGCCGATAGGCCTCGGCGCTGCTGCGCAGGGTGATCTGCTGACCTTCGGCGTCCGGCTTCCGGCGGGCGGCATAGGCCTCGGACTCAAGGATGCGCTGGTGCATTTCCTCCGCCGCGCCCACCACTTCGTTGAAGGCGGCGCCCACGCTCAACGGCGGGTGCAGCGTCTGCAAACCGACGAAGGCGATGCGGATGCCCAGTTGGCGCGCCTCGGCGGCCGCCTGGATGCGCTCCTGCAAAGCCGCCGCCGCCGCCGTGCGACCGGCGCCAAGAATGTGATTGAAGTCGGACTGCGCCAGGAAGTGTACCACCTCGCGGGTCGCCAGAGCCCGTAGTTCGGCGCGGGCATCCTGGTGCCGGTAGGCGAAATCATACAGGTTACTCACCCGGAAATAAACCGGGATGTCGGCGGCCAGCAGGGAGACGGTCAGCCCCCCCGCCTCGACGGCCTGTGGGCCCTTCGCCGGGGAACCGTTGGCCACGCTGAACAGGGTCTCATCACCGTGCTCGGTGCCGCTCCAGAGGATCACGGCTGAATGAATCGCCTCGTCTGCGGCCTTGGGCGGGGTCTCATGACCGTGCCCATCATCCTCTGGCTCGGACTCCTTGGGCTTTACCGTCGCGGGCGTGTCGCCGCTGCCGATGACGACCTCCTGGAGTTGCTCGACCGGGAACACCAGGATGCGAGCCAGCGGCCAGGGGAGTTTCGCATACAGCCCCGGCGGCAGCACGCGCGGCGTACCAGAGTCGTCCACCAGCACCCGTCCCAGACGCTCGCGGATACCGTTCTCGTACGGGTTTATCGTCACCACGCAGGTCAGCAGCCACAGCAGTAGCACCATGCACACCGCAAAGGGCACCACCGTGCGCTCCAGAAAGCGGTAGAACCAAACCTCTGAGACCTCGAAGCCAAACTGGTAATCCAGGGACGTCGCCACGTTGCGCGCCACCCCGCCCGGCTCGGTGAACAGGGCCAGGATTCGGCTCTCTGGCAGCGGCCGCTCGCTCTCGCCCGGCATGCGCGGCCGGTAAAACTCAATCACAAAACTGAGGACGAACTCGACCCCCAAAGCCAGCAGCAGCCCCGTCGATACCTGCGCACAGCGGTAATCCACCACCAGCGTCCACTTCTGAAAATGCTCGCAGAGCATCACGCCGCCACTGAGGATGAACAGCCCCCCGACCAGAAACATCCAGGCGCCCGAGGCTCGCAACCAGCGGCAACCAGGCTCACGCGAAACCCCGATGAAGTAACTGCCGCAGATGGCGGAAAAAAGCCCCAGGATCAGGCTGAGCGTCGTCATCGCCAGCGGTCGACGCGCTACCGGAAACGCCGGCTGCTGCGCCCAGGAGTGCCACAACAGCAGGCCCAAGACAAGGATCGCCAGGCCTAAAACGATGGTGAAAAGCGGCACGAAGTACTTGGTGAACTGTTCATTGGCCCGGGTCGCCAAGCGCACCGCTTCGTCGGCATCCTCAAACAACTCGGTCGTGGTGTGGCTACGACGGTACTCGGCGACCTGCTCCTGCTCCACCGCCTGGCGCCGCGCCAAGGCTGCTCGTGCCGCCGCCAACAGGCTCAGCAGCGCCACCACGCCAGCGGCCAGGTAAGCGGGGACCATCGCGGTCCCGTTCGCGGCCTTGGCAAGCAACATGCCCAAGGCCAGCGTCATCAGGCCGATGAGCGCGGCCACATAGCCAAGGTGTACGGGTCGTTTCGAGGTGTCCGTCATCCGCCGACTGCCTCCTGCACCGCCGCGCTACAGCCGCACGCCGACCGTCCAGACGCCGTGCTGTCCACGGGCTGCCAACGCCACACGCAACCGCCCATCATGGCGTTGGTCACCCAATCGCTGCAAACCGTAATTCTACTGCCAAAACCGCCGTACGCAAGCCGCTTGGCAAAAGGGCCTATGCCGCCGTCTTGAATCAGGGCTGGTTCGTTTTCCAGGCGCTAAACGCCCTGGAGTCGACGCTCTGCACCGGCTCCAGGGCGGCCAGCGGGATACCGCGAACCCGCCCGAAACGGGCTTGGCATCGCGGGCTCCAGGGCGGCCAGCGGGATCACGGCAGACGCCTGCCAGACCCAGCGTGGGGCACTTTCTTGAAACCGCGCCGGCCCGAGATTGCCCCGGCTGCCTTGACTGACGATATTGGCCTTAGACCCAAACCGACCCCACGGGTTGCCTGGAGACAGACCATGAAGAGCTTCCGCAAGGAACTGTGGTTCGAGTCGCCCCGCCGCCGTGAGATTCTACACATTACGCCGCAGGTCGAAGCGTGTCTGCGCGAGTCCACCATCCGCGAAGGGCTGTGCCTGGTCAATGCCATGCATATCACCGCCTCGGTGTTCATCAACGATAACGAGAGCGGACTGCATCAAGACTTCGAGGAGTGGCTCGAACACCTGGCGCCCGAAAAGCCTTACTCGCGCTACCGGCACAACGGCGCCGAGGACAACGGCGACGCGCACCTGAAGCGCACCCTCATGGGGCGCGAGGTGGTCATTGCCATCACCGCCGGTCGCCTGGATTTTGGGCCCTGGGAACAGATCTTCTACTACGAACTGGATGGTCGGCGTCGCAAACGGGTGCTGGTGAAGATCATCGGCGAGTGAAAGGCAGCACGCCTGACCCGCGGCGCCGTAGGGGCGCCTTCGGGGCCGGCCTCTGACGTACACATGGCGGTTGCACGGGTGGTCACCGATCTCGGTCTGGACCGGGAATTCGATTACCTGATTCCCCCCGAGATGGAAGGGCAGGTGCGCCCCGGTTCACGGGTTGTGGTTCCTTTCGGCAGCTCCCAGCGCACCGGTTATGTCCTCGGCACCAAGCCGACCTCGGAGATTCCCGAGGCCCGGCTCAAGCCGCTGGCCGCGATTGAGGGCGACAGCGAACAGATTCCCGCCAACCTGCTGCGTCTGGCGGACTGGATCTCGCGTTACTATTGCTGTCCTCGGGAACATGCGGTTCGGGCCATGCTGCCGGCGGTCGTCCGCTCCGGTCGGGTGAAGAGCCGCCGCCGCGCCTATGCGTGCCTTGCCGCAGGCAACCCGCTCAAGGGCGACGCCAGCGTGGTGCTCAGCGAACGCCAACGCCGTGTGGTCGAGACGCTGCTGCGCCGGGGAGCTTGCCTCGTCACCGAACTCTGCGCCGAGTGCGCGGTAACCCAGGCCGTCGTCCGAACCCTGGAAAAGAAAGGCTTCGTGGTCATCGAGGACCGCGTGGTCGAGCGTGACCCCTTTGCCGACGATATCATCTTGCCCTCCGTGCCGCTGCGCTTGACCGCCGAGCAGGCCTCGGCTCTGGCCGCCATCGTGGCCAGCGCCGAGGCCCGCGATGGCGCCGTCATCCTGCTGCATGGGGTCACGGGCAGCGGCAAGACCGAAGTCTATCTGCAAGCCATCCAGCGCTGCCTCGAGTGGGGTCGCGAGGCCATCGTGCTGGTCCCCGAGATCGCCCTCACGCCGCAGACCTGCGAACGCTTCCGCGCCCGCTTCGGCGACCACGTGAGCGTGTTGCACAGCGGCCTGAGCGACGGCGAGCGTTTCGACGAATGGACCCGGGTGCATCAGGGCCGTTCGCGCATCGTGGTCGGAGCGCGCAGCGCCTTGTTCGCCCCGTTCCGCAACCTGGGTTTGATCGTGGTTGATGAGGAGCACGAGAATACCTATAAACAGGAGGAATCGCCCCGTTACCACGCCCGCGATGTCGCGGTGGTGCGCGGCAAACTCGAGCAGGCCACCGTGGTGCTGGGATCGGCCACCCCATCGCTCGAGTCCTACTACAATACCCGCAGCGGCAAGTACCGCCTCGCCCAGCTCAGCCGACGCGTTGACGACTGCGAGATGCCGTCTATGGAGGTCGTCGACATGTGCGCCGAAGCCGCCATGCGCGGCCAGGCCCAGATCTTCTCCCGCCGCCTCGAGGCGCTGATCGAGGACCGCCTGGGCAAGGGCGAGCAGACCATCCTGTTCCTCAACCGTCGCGGCTATGCGACGCAGTTCATGTGTACCGTCTGCGGCTTTGTCGCGACCTGCAAAGACTGCGAAAGCAGCTACACCTACCACAAGCGCGATCAGATGCTCTGCTGCCATCTCTGCGGGCATTTGCTCAAAGCCCCGACCGTCTGCCCGCAGTGCGGCGATGCCAAAATCCGCTACCCCGGGGTCGGCACCGAGAAGGTCGAGGCCGCCGCCCACGCCCTTTTCAAGCGCGCTACCATCGGCAGAATGGACTCGGATACCATGACCACGCGGCGCTGTTACAGCGAGGCGCTCGAGGCCTTTCGCGCCGGCCGCATGCATATCCTCATCGGCACCCAGATGATCGCCAAAGGACTGCATTTCCCCAACTGCACCCTGGTCGGCATCCTCTTCGCCGATATGGGGCTCTACCTGCCCGACTTCCGCGCTGGCGAGCGCACCTTCCAACTGCTTACCCAGGTCGCCGGTCGCGCCGGCCGCGGCGAACGCGCGGGGCACGTGGTCGTGCAGACCTACACGCCCTACCACCCGGCCTTGCAGCATGCCCTCAAGCACGACTTCGAGAGCTTCTACGCCGAAGAAATGCCGGACCGCATCGCTCTCGGCTTCCCGCCGGCGACGCACATGGCGCTCCTGCATGTCCGTAGCCCCGTCCCGGCCCAGGCTGAGGCGGTCGCAGCGACCCTGCTGGAGAGCCTGCGGCCGCACCTGCCGACAGCGGTGCAGGTCAGCGGTCCCCTGCCGGCACCGATCGCCAAGATGCGGGGGCTGTATCGTTACCAGATCGCCCTGCGCGGCGGCGACATACGGGTGGTGGGGCGCCTCTTGCGTGAACGGGTTATGGGGCAGCGCTTTCCCAAGGACGTCGATGTGTTCGTGGACATCGATCCGCGCTCCCTGATGTGACCCCCAGGCCAGGGTGTCGCCCCCACGCCCAGGCTCAGGAAGTATAGTGGGGCAGTGTCTGCAAAAACGCGACCTGTGCAATAAGAGAGTCCGTCTGAAGCGCTGAAGGCGCGCTGCCATACCAGCCCAGGGCAACGCCCTGGGAATCGAATGGTTATGGGTTTGAGCCCTGTAGGGGCGAGCCATCTACCCTACCTTCGCACCGAGGTCGCATGGTCCGCCCCTTCAGGTCTCAATCTTCGCTGTGGACGGGTCCCCAGGGCGTTGCCCTGGGCGCCCGAAACGCCCCCTTGGGGCTGAATACCACGGCCCATCCTTATTGCACAGGTCGCAAAAACGTGGTCAAAGGCCAGCCCATGGACCGCAACCTTGCCAGCCAGCGTATCGAGCGTTTGCGGGAAGACCTCCGTCGACATAACCGTCTGTACTATGTCGACGCCGCGCCGCTGATCGACGACCGGGAGTACGACGCGCTCTACGCGGAACTCCAGGCTCTAGAAGGCGAGTTTCCTGACCTGCGGAGTCCGGACTCGCCCACCCAGCGTGTCGGCGGCGAGCCCCTGGAGGGGTTTCGCACCCGACCCCACGCCGTCCCCATGCTCAGCCTGGATAATACCTACAGCCCCGACGACTTGCGGCGTTTCCACGAGTATGTGAGCCGCGGCCTGGGCGGCGCCCCGGTCGAATACCTCATCGAACCCAAAGTCGATGGCGTGAGCATCTCCCTGCGCTATGAACAGGGCCAATTGGTCCACGCCCTCACCCGCGGCAATGGCCTCGAGGGTGACGAGGTCACCGCCAACGTCCGTACCATCTCCAGTCTTCCCTTGCGTCTCGATACCGACAGCCCCCCGGAGGTCCTCGAAGTGCGCGGCGAGGTCTACATGAGTAAGGCGGGGTTCGCGGCTCTGAATGCCCGCCGCCAGGCGGCCGGCGACGCGCTCTTCGCCAATGCCCGCAACGCCACCGCGGGAACCCTCAAGCAGCTCGACCCCCGCGTCGTCGCGTCGCGCCCCCTGGATGCCGTCTTCTATGCCATCGGCGAAGTCTGCGGTCTGGCGCTCTCGACCCAGGCGGAGCTGCTGGCCGCCCTGCGCCGCCTGGGACTGAAGACACAGACCCACCTCGCCCTCGCTCGCGATCTCGATAGCCTCTGCCGCGAAGTCCGCACCCTCGGCGAACGCCGCCACGAGTTCCCCTACGAGATCGATGGGGCGGTCATCAAAGTGAATGATTTCGCCCAACGGCAGGTGCTCGGCTTCACCGCCAAGGCGCCCTCCTGGGCCAAGGCTTTCAAGTACGAGGCCGAACGCCGCGAAACGCTCCTGCGTGGCATCACCATCCAGGTCGGCCGCACCGGGATCCTAACCCCGGTAGCCGAGCTTGAACCGGTCTTGCTGGCCGGCTCAACCATCAGCCGCGCGACGCTGCACAACGAGGACGAAATCCGGCGCCGTGACGTACGCCTGGGCGATACCGTGGTGGTCGAAAAGGCGGGCGAGGTCATCCCCGCCGTGGTGGACGTGGTTCTGGACCAGCGACCGCCGGGCACCGCCGCCTTCGACTTCGCGGCGCACATCGGGCACCGCTGCCCCTCCTGTGCGGGTCCGATTGCGCGCGACCCGCAGTACGTCGCCTGGCGCTGCGAAAACCTCCAGTGCCCGGCCCAGAGCGTCCGCCGCCTGGAGCACTTTGCCCGGCGCGAGGCGCTGGACCTGGAAGGGCTCGGCGGCATCGTCGCCGAGAGGCTGGTGGAGCAGGGCCTGGTGCGGGAACCCTTGGACCTGTTTGAGCTCAGGTTCGAGGCGCTGGCCGCCC
This sequence comes from uncultured Victivallales bacterium, assembly GCA_903834675.1. Next base: position 7,295 of record CAILKC010000952.1, read on the forward strand.
TGAACCTCGGCACGGAAGCCGAGCCCCGCACCTTCGGCGCCAAGAACGCCGCCAAGCTGGCCGAGGCGGTGTCTCGAGCCCGCACCCTACCGCTCCAACGCTGGGCCTACGGTCTGGGTATCCCGGATGTGGGCGCCAGCACTGCCTTTCACCTCGGCCGCCTGCACCGCGACCTCGAGGACCTGGCCGCCTCCGCCCTGCTGTGCGACCTGGCCGCGCTCGCCGACACCCAGGAGGCCCTGCGGGCGCGGCGCCGGGCTCCCGCCGAGGTCGGTCTCCCGGCCGACCCGGACGCCCTCCTTGCCGACCTGCAGGCCCGCGCTGCCCGGCTGCAGTCGGCAGGGCTGCTGCAGATCGGGATCGGCAAGAAGACCGGGGCTGGCGCCCTGGCCTACACCACCACCTGCATCGGCTACCAGACCGCCCGTAGCGTCATGGCCTTCTTTGCTACCGCCGCCGCGCCGGCTCTGCTGGCGCGCCTCAGGGAACTCGGCATCCGGCCCCGGGGAGGTCCCGCCGCCGCCGCGCTCGGCGCGGACCCGGCGGTCGCGGCGCTCCCCGCCGGGCCGCTCACGGGGCGAACTTTCGTGCTCACCGGTACGCTCACGTCCATGAGTCGCGAGGAGGCCAGGGAGCGCATCCGCCTCCTCGGAGGCGCGGCCGCCGAGAGTGTCAGCGGCAACACGACCTACCTGGTGGCCGGAGCCAACACCGGCGCTCGCAAGACGGAACGGGCCGCCGAACTCGGCGTCAAAGTCCTCGACGAACCCCAGTTCCTCGCCCTGCTCGCCGCCCGCCCTGCCGCCGCGCCCCCGCCGCCTCCCGAACAGCTCAACCTGCCGCTGTGAAGCAGCTCCGGCAGGGTTCGTTCTGAGGCTCTTGTTAGGCCAGATGGCTCGCCCCCGCAGAAGGGCTCAGACTCATAACCATCTTATCCTCATAGACGGTGATAATGACCAGCCTGCCCGTTGGTCCTATCTTGGCGACAACCTCAAGCGACCTTCCGTCCAGAGACCTCCCGCCAATCCGGTGCTTGAGTTCGGCTGACTGCCGATCCCGTTGTTGTTCCAGTACCTCGCCGTTCAGCAATGCACTCTCAACGTCCTACAGACTAATCGAGTCCGCCGCCATTTCGTCGTAGGCGTGCAGGGGTCACAAGGTATCGCCGTTCAAGAACCAATTGGCGGACTTGCCTGATAATCCGTTCGTGCATCTACCGGATCCATCCTTCGCTGGCTCCAGGCGAGATTCGGCCCTTCGGGGCGCCGCAAACTCGCAACCTGTGCAATAAGGGTGGGCCGAGGTATTCAGCCCCAAAGGGGCGTTTCGGGCGCCCAGGGCAACGCCCTGGGTCCCTGTCCTCCCCGAGGTTTGAGCCCTGAAGGGGCGGACCATGCGACGTCGGCGTAAAGGTAGGGCAGATAGCTCGCCCCTA
>CAILKC010000953.1 GCA_903834675.1 uncultured Victivallales bacterium
CTTCATCCCGTACTACGTCGGCAAACACCGGTCGAGCATCAGGCCCTACTTCGATGTTTACCACGTCAAGGGCATCATGTCGGGGACGCATCGTCTTCTCAAGCGGGAACTTCTGCTCGGACCAGACTGCCTCAAGTACTTCCACCACGTCACCCTCGTGCCCGAGCACTGCGACTACGCCTACCTCCACGAGCGCGACAAAAAGAGCAAGTCCGATCTTCTCGAGCCGCAGAAGGCCGCGCTGCAATTGGACATCAAGGCGTACATGGATAACCTTTTCGTCGCCTACCTCACAACGAGAGGCCTTGACCTGAAGAGTGATGAGACGGAGTTCATTGACGCCCTCGAGTCGTACGTGCAGGTCAAGCTTGGCGGACGCGGCGGTACTGAGCGGCTGGTCTCGAGGCACACCGGAAGCCACCCGGAAGGCTTCGCCCCCGAGATCAAGCCGGGACCCGGCACCGAGCACCTGTTCCCGCTGAAGTAGGTTGCTGGCGCGGGTCGGCCAGTGTCGGCCCGCGCCTCCACGAGTTGCCCCGCTCATGTCGGCCTCCCTTCATCGACGCCGTTCCCGCCGCCCCGATCCCGCAGCGTCGGCCGCTCCCCCAGGATAGGGACCTTGAAGTCGGGATGCGAGACCGGCGTCAGGCCGAAGGCCTTGGCGACGGGCTCGTAGTAGGTCTGCCACTTGCGCAGGCTCTTCGTCGCTTCTGGCTTGGCCAGCAGCGACTCACGGCTGTGCATGGTGAATCTGCATTCTATCTCCCGCGCCCAGCGGTGGATGGTGGCGGCGCCGTGGAGGTGCCAGCGCTTGCGCACCGCCTCGACCAGGGGTGCCATGTTTTCTTTGCCGCCGAAACATTCCAAAGGATCGGACTGGATCTCGTCGATGAAGACCCAGCCGTCGCTGACATGGACTCGCAACCAGCCGACGGTCCAGGCGGCCAGCGGATGCGCGCTGGCGAGACCTTTGTTGTGCCGGGTCCACGCCTCTACCAGGGACCGATGTTCAGGCGTCCTCGCCACGATGGCGTCGAAGAGTGGGCGCGCGTTGACCTGCAGAACCAGTTGCGGCACGTCGAACTGCCGCTGGGGGCCGGTCCAGCGGCCGAGTGCGAGGGTGAATCCGGCGGGCCGTGCAAGCGCTGTCATGGCCTGGACCCGCAACCGGTTGTCGCGGTCGAGGCCTTGGATGAGCTGGTCCTGGTAGCGTTCCGCCAGGCTTGGCCAACGCTTCTTGAAGGTGCTCCAGGCGATGCTTTCCCGGGCCTCGGCCCCCAGCGTTGCCGCCACCATGGCCAGCCGCTCCTGCAGTTCGCCCGTGAAGACTGGCAGGCGGCCCTGACAGGCCGGCAGCAGCGCTTTCAGGAGCGTCATCCGGTACCCCGCCAACTTCCGGGCGGCGGCGGCATCGGGGCGCGCGGCGCCCGCCGTCTCGTCCAGGCACTCCGTCTCGCGATCCTCGTCCTCCTGCTCCGTGAACCGCGCCAGGCTGACAGCCGCGGCCCAGCCTTCCATTTCGGCGATCTCCGCGTCCGTCAAGAAGGGCCAGGCAAGGACCAGAGCGCTCTCCAACCATAGGAAGACGACCACGCCACGGCGTTCTGAGGCGAGGGGTGGAAGCAGCGGCTGGACGGCCTCCCCCGGGGCGGTCGTCGTCCGCTCCATGATGAAGACGGTGGGGCCATTGCCGAGCCGGAAGGCGGCCGCTTGCGTGGTACTGAAGTCATACCGGTACGAGGGTGGACACTCGTACGCGGTCCCGATGCAACGGCAGAAGAAGCCTTCCTCCTGGCTGGCATCGTAGAGCTCGCGCAGCGCTGGGAGCGACAGCGTCCGGCGCTGGCATCGCGCCTGCAGGCCACATAGGGCCGTAGCCAGGCGCTCCCAGCCCGCGTTGACGAAGACCCGGCGGGTGCGGGGAACAAGCTCCCGCAGAAGCTCATCACTGATCTCTGGACGGATGAATGCGCGCATGCGTAAACCCTCCCCTTGCGCATCGGTCACGCTGATCCCCGGTCTCATGATCATCAATATAATACGCGCGCGCGAAGTAACAAGCGGAAAAGCGCGTATTGAGGAAGGACGCCCAGTTTGCCGGAACAGCCGGCAAGTCACCGCCTGAAACGTTGGCGGGTGGCCTGGTGCAGGACTGGAATCGGTTGTGCCTTGCAGGCTCTGCAATCCGGCGTCTCGGGCGTGTCCCTGGACAGACAGCGGTCTGGTAGCAGATTCATGCCTGGCCCTTGGAACCTGTGACTGCTGGTTGTGTCAACCGAAGTAGATCGATGTGATCGTCAGTGGGGTCTTGAGGTTGTGGTCTGACGATCACCGGGGCTGACGAGGTCAGCCCACATAGGCCCGGTTGGGTGGTGACGACGAAGCCATCCAATCGGGCTTCCCATTTCCACGGTATTGGCTGGCAAGCCCTAGAAGGGGAACCGCCCCCCGCTCCCAGGCGGCCTGCTGTTCCCAACTGCGCGTTGTGCGGCACGGCCTGTGCTGGCCCAACTCCGCTGTTCGGCCTGGTCCGGCTAAGAAAAGGGCACCGCCCGCCGGTCGGCGGGGGAAGTGCCCATGGGTGTCTTGGGATCGTCACGCCGACCTCATCTCTGTTCCGCCTGCCTCCGCCACAGCGGCTGCGCCTGCGCATCCGCCAGCACCTCATCACCCCAGAACGCCGTTGCCCGCTTGGCGATCGTATCCTTGCGCTGGGTGATGGCCGAGGGCGTTACTCGCAGGTGCGCCGCCTGGCCGGTGTAGCTCTCGCCTTCTGCGATCGAGCGCATGGTGGCGACGAGAATAGGCGCAATCTGGGACATGAAGAACGCCTGCATTGCCGGGGACATGGGGTCACCTCCTTGGGGTTGGGGTCAGAGGTGACCGGCCTGGGGCTGGATTGATGGAGCGCAGAACAGGGCTACCCGGCGTTCAAGGGCAGCCAAGGGCGCGCTTCATGGGAGTATGCCGTAAGGGGCGGGGGGAATTCAGGGCGGCAGCGAGGGCTGGGGTAACGGCGTTCCCGCCCATTGCAGCCGCGCCCGCCGCGGGGTATCGTTGCGGCAGTTGGTGTGGGTGAAAGGCCTGGCGCCTGGCGGGCGGGGCTTGGGGTGAGGGGCCGATGGGGCAGTAGAGGCAGACCGAACCGAGTGCCCGCTTTCGGTGCGCAGACTGTCACATGGTCGGCCCGGCAGTATAGCCATCGGAACGCGAGGTCGTGCCAGCAGCTAACAGGAGCGAGGTGTGGAATGAACGCCTGGACTCGAGGTGCAACGACGGTGGCAGTGGGGTTCGCACTGTGCAGTGTGAGTGCGCTCGCGGCAGAGGCCCGCCCCGGCAAAGTCCGCGTGGCGCTGGTGATGAAGTCGCTGGCCAATGACTTCTTCCGTACCATGGAGGACGGGGCCCGGACCCACCAGAAGGAGCATGCCACGCAGTACGACCTGGTGGCCAATGGCATCAAGGACGAGCAGGACGTCGCCGGACAGATCGCCATCGTCGAACAGATGATAGCCCGGCGCGTCGACGCGCTGGTCATCGCGCCAGCGAACTCCGAGGCGCTGGTACCGGTGTGCAAGAAAGCTTCGGACGCCGGCATCGTGGTGGTCAACATCGACAACAAGCTGGACGACAAGGCCTTGGCAGGGAAAGGGTTGAAGGTACCCTTCGTGGGGCCGAACAACCGTGCTGGGGCCAAGCTCGCGGGCGACTGCCTGGCCGCGCGGCTCAAGGCCGGCGACGCGGTGGCCATCGTCGAGGGCGTGCCCGGGGCCTTCAACGGCATCCAGCGCAAGGCCGGCTTCGAGGATGCGATGAAGGCGGCCGGCGCCACGATCGTGTCCTGCCAGACGGGCCGCTGGGAATCGGCCCCGGCTCAGACCGTGGTGGCGGGCATGGTTACCCAGTTCCCGGACCTGAAGGCAGTGCTGTGCGCCAACGACAACATGGCCCTCGGCGCGGTGGCGGCGCTGCGTTCTGCCGGCAAGGCGGGCCAGGTGCTGGTCGTAGGCTATGACAACATCCCCGCGGTGCAAGCGCTGATGAAGGAGGGCAAGGTGCTGTGTACGGTGGACCAGCATGGCGACCGCATCGCCGTGTTCGGCATCGAGGCGGCGTTGGAGGTTCTGGGCGGGAAGGCGGCCCCGGCGGACCGCGAGACGCCGGTGGACCTGGTGACCGCCGGGTCGCCGAAGTGACCCCAGTCGCTCCCGCCCGGTTACATCGGGCGGTGACCACGGTCACCCTGGCGGCCTCGTGGAACGCGGCATCTCGGTGCGCCGAATCTCACGGCGGCGCAGTTGGCGGTCGATTGTGCAGCAGGCAGATACCATGGGTGTCGAGACACTCCAGCCGTCAGACCACCTGCTTGACGTCCGCGGCCTGAGCCGGGCCTACCCCGGGGTCCAGGCCCTGGCCGGCGTTGACTTCAGCGTCCGCTCCGGCGAGGTCCATGCGCTGGTCGGGGAGAACGGCGCTGGCAAGAGCACCCTCTCGAAGATCATCGCCGGGATCGACGTCGCCGATTCGGGGAGCATGCTCCTCGACGGCGCGCCCTACGCCCCGCGCGACCGGCGCCACGCCGAGGGTTGCGGGGTCCGCGTTGTCCTGCAGGAGCTGAACCTGATCCCGACGCTGACCGTGGCGGAGAACCTCTTCCTGGGGGACCTGCCACGGCGCTGGGGTTGGGTGGACTATGGGCGGCTGCATGCCGAAGCGGCCCGGGCCATGGCTGGCGTCGGCCTGCGCGAGGTGTCGCCGGACGTCTCCGTCGGCGAGCTGGGCGTGGGTCGGCAGCAACTGGTCGAGATCGCCGCGGGCCTGTCGCACCCGTGCCGACTGCTGATCCTCGACGAGCCCACCGCCGCCTTGACCGAGGCCGAGCGCGAGGTGCTGTTTGCCCACCTGGCGCGGCTGCGGGCGTCCGGCGTGGGGGTGATCTACATCTCCCACCGCCTGGAGGAGATTCGGCAGGTGGCCGACCGGGTCACGGTGTTGCGGGACGGGCGCCGCGTCGCCACTGCCTCGGCAGCAGAGGCCACGCGGGAGCAGATCATCGGCTGGATGGTGGGCCGGGAACTGCGCGACACGTATCCTCCACGCACCAGCCAGCCAGGCGGGGTCGTGCTCGAGGTGCGGGGACTGTGCCGGGGGAAGGCTGTGCGCGACGTAAGCTTCGACCTGCGCCGCGGGGAAATCCTGGGCTTTGCCGGGCTCATGGGCGCAGGCCGCACGGAGATCGTGCGGGCGCTCTTCGGCGCCGACGTGGCCGAGGCGGGCGACGTCCGTCTGCTGGACCGCGGGACGCCGGTGCGGTTCCGCTCGCCTGCGGAGGCGGTCCGGCACGGGCTGGCGTTGCTGACGGAAGACCGCAAGGAGCAAGGGCTCCTGCTGCCACTGAGCGTCCGAGTCAACACGACCCTGGCCCGCCTCAGCGCTCTCGCGCGGCGTGGGGGCTGGATCCGCGGGAGTGCGGAGTCCGCCGCTGCGTCGGCTCTGGCCCGGCTGCTTTCTGTACGCTGCCGTTCCGTCGAGCAGCCCGTCGGCGAACTCAGCGGCGGCAACCAGCAGAAGGTGGTCCTGGCCCGCTGGCTGCATCGCGACAGCGAGATCCTCATGGTGGATGAGCCGACGCGCGGCATCGATGTAGCGGCCCGTCATGAGATCTACCGGCACCTGGACCGCTTGGCCGCGGGGGGCAAGGCGATCCTGGTGGTCTCCTCGGACCTGGATGAACTGCTCGGACTGTGCGACCGGATTGCCGTCGTCTCGGCGGGCCGTATCGCCGCGGTGTTCCCCCGCGGGCAGTGGAGCCGGGAGGCCATCATGGCCGCGGCGCTGAGCGGGTATGCGCGCGCTCCGACCGAGGCCGAGAGCCCCAGGAAACACGGGACGTTCGCGGCAGCGAAGTGAGGGCCAGCGCCCGTCGGCGGAGGCCAGGGAGTGCAGGATGGACCAGACCGACACAACGGCAGCCGGGAGAGGTTCTCCAGACAACGGCGGATCGCGACGGCACTGGGTGCGCGGCCCGGCGGCCTTCGGCGACTGGCTGGGCATGCTGGTGTTCCTGGCTCTGCTGATTGCCGCCTTTGGACTCAAGGCCGAGCATTTCCTCACGCGACAGACCTTCGTGACCATCGCCAACCAAGTCCCGGACGCGGTGCTGCTGGCTATCGGGATGACCTTCGTGCTGGTCGTCGCCGGGATCGACCTGTCCGTCGGCTCGGTGTTGGCATTGAGCAGCGCCGTGCTCGGCGTGTCCATCCTGCGCGGCCACTGGCCGGTCTGGGCTGCCATCGTGGCCGCCCTGGCCACAGGCAGCCTCTGCGGTCTGCTCAACGGCCTGGTTACGGTCGTCTGGCGCCTGCCTTCCTTCATCGTCACGCTGGGCATGCTCGAAATCGCCCGCGGCGCCACGTACCTGGTCACGCGGTCCCAGACCCAGTACATCGGCGCACCCATCGAAGGCGTGGCCGCGGTGGCGCTTCTCGGCCTGTCTCTGACGTTCCTACTGGCCCTGGCGCTGGTGGTGCTCGGCGAACTGGTGCTGACCCGGACCGTGTTCGGGCGCTACATGGTGGCCATCGGCACGAACGAGGAGGCGGTGCGCCTGTCCGGCATTGACCCGCGGCCGGTCAAGGTGATGGTGTTTGCGCTCTGCGGGCTGCTGAGCGGGCTGGCGGCGGTGGTGCAGACCTCGCGGCTGGCGTCGGCGGACCCCAATGCGGGGAGCGGCGCGGAGTTGCAGGCCATCGCCGCGGTGGTGGTGGGCGGCACCAGCCTGATGGGTGGACGCGGCTCGGTCGTCAGGTCGCTCTTCGGGGTGCTGCTAATTGCCGTGCTGGGGGCTGGCCTGGCCCAGATCGGCGCCAGCGAACCCGCCAAGCGCGTCATCACCGGCGGTCTGATTGTGGCGGCCGTGGTGCTGGACCACTACCGTCAACGGGCGGCCAAGGCCGGCCGCTGGCTCTGCGGCGACGAACATTGACCCATGGAGAACGCGATGAGACCGTGTGCCTTAGCAATCCTGGTCATCGCCGGGCTGGCGCTCAACGCGCAGGCGGCGGAAAAGGAGCCGTATCGCAGGCTATCGGTCGACGACTACCGTGACCGGTTGAAGGGCGGCTGGATCGGCCAGATGGCCGGGGTCGGCTGGGGATCTCCGACCGAGATGAAAGTCTACGGCCGGATCATGAACGAGTCGGAAATGCCGCCATGGGACCCGAAAAGGGTCAACCAGTACGACAACGATGACTGCTATGTTGAGCAGACATTTGTCAGGACGTTGGAACAGTACGGTTTGGACGTTTCCGCCAAGCAGGCGGGCCTTGATTTTGCCCGTACCACATTCAATCTCTGGGGCGCCAACTTGGTTGGACGTAACAACATCCGCTGCGGCATTATGCCGCCCGATTCAGGCCATCCCAAGTTTGCTTTGGCTCAGGACTTGCTCGATTTCCAGATCGAGGCGGACTTCTCGGGCCTCATCTCCCCCGGCCTTCCCAACAGCGTGATCGCCCTGTGCGACAAGTTTGGGCATATGATGAACTATGGCGACGGGGTGTACGGGGGGCAGTTTGTCGGGGGCATGTACGCGGAGGCCTATTTTCAGAAGGATGTGATCAAGGTCATCGAAGCCGGACTGAAGTGCATTCCGGCAGAGTCCCAGTATGCGGAGATGGTCCGCGACATGCTCGGCTGGTATCGTCGGGATCCGGAGAACTGGCAGAAGACATGGGAACTGGTGGAGGAGAAGTACCACAAGGATAAGAACTACAGCCACGGCTGGTCAGAGAAGACCATCGAAGTCAAACTCAACGGTGCCTACATCCTCATGGGGCTTCTCTACGGCGGAAAGGACTTCGAGAAGACCATCCAGATCGCCTGCCGCTGCGGCCAGGACAGCGACTGCAATCCCGCTAATGCCGGCGGGGTGCTGGGCGCGATCCTCGGCTTTGCGGCGGTGCCAGAGCGCTGCACATCGGCACTGGATGAAAAACGCCTCTTTTCAGCCTCCACGTACGACTGGCCGGAGATGCTCCGGGTGCATGAAGCGCTCGCTCGCAAGGTCGTCGTCAAGTACGGCGGCCGGATCGAGAAGGAGGCGAGCGGCAAGGAGCAGTTCCTCATCCCCGTCCAGGTCGCCCAACCGGGGCCGCTTGAGAAATCGTGGCAACCTGGGCCGGTGGCGGGGGGAAAGTACTCCGAGGCGGAAGTGGATGAGATGATCGGGCCCATCGAGTACGTTGCTCCGGGCTGGAAGGTCAAGGACAGTGGTATTCGGGTGGGTCTTCCGAACGAATATGTGGGCCGGTCCAACGTGCTGATGACGGGTCCGCTGAACGAAACCACTCCCTGTATTCTCTACAGAAAACTGACACTGCCGGCCGGCAAGAAGAGTTTCCTTAACCTTGCCGTCGGCCATCTCCCGAAATGCGACTGGGATCTGCTGGTCAAGGTGGATGGAGAAGAGCTTCTGAAGAAAAGCGTTGGCGCGGAGACGGCGCCGACCGGGTGGATGGACGTGGTGGTGGACCTGACCCCCTATGCCGGGAGGAGTGTGAAGTTGGAGTTATGGAATCAGGCGTCGGGTTGGAGCGGTGAATTGGGGTACTGGCAAGGGATCTCGATCAACCGCGGCGTCAACCTGCTCAAGGCGGGCAAGGAGAGCCGTTCGCGCCAGGGCAATGTGGAGGGCTCCATCAAAGACGGCAGTTTCGCCACTTTTGCCGTCACCTTCGATGGCAAACTCGCAGAGAAGGACTGGTTCGCGGTTTCGCTGGACGAAGCGGTCACGATCAGTAGCGTGGTCTTCGGCCATGGCAAGAATTTCCACGATGGCGGCTGGTTCGACGCCGGCGCTGGCAAACCGAAAGTGCAGGTTCAGCTTGCCAAGGACGGGGCCTGGGAAACCGTGGGTGAACTCAGCGGCTACCCCAGGACGACGGCAGAGAACCACGGCGGGCTGACGGAGGGCCAGGAGTTCACCTGCGAGTTGGCGAAACCCGTAGATGCCATCGCGGTGCGGGTGCTCGGCAAGCCGGCCGGCGGCAACAATCCGGGCCAGGCGTTCTCGTCGTGTGCAGAAGTGCAGGCGTTCCGGTGAGGGTTGCCAGTCACCGGTATCACCGTCACCAACCCTAGGAGTTTCTCATGGCGTATCCCGAGTTGCCGAACTACCGACACGTGATCGATCAGATCACCTTGTCTGCCCAGCTTAAGCATGAGTATGGCGCCGATGGTATCGCCCCGGTGCTGGCCGAGGCCGAGACGGCGTTGCGCCGGGCGCTGGCCCGGTTGAGCGCCCTGCCGGAGAGTGCTGCCATCGCCGCCCGGGAACCGAATGATCTGGCGGGCATCCGGGCGCTGCGCCCGCCTGGGCCGCGCCGCCTCTGGACTGCCTTTGACGCCGTCGCCTACCGCGAACGACTCGCCGGGGCGCTGTTCGGGCGTCTGGCCGGCTGCACCCTGGGCGCGCCGGTGGAGTTCTGGGAGGTCACGGCGATGCAGGCGTGGGCGGCAGAACTCGGCGAGGCCTTCCCGCCCGTCGATTACTGGCGCGAGATCCCCAACCGGCACCACAAACGCTACCACGTCAGCCGTTGCGATGCGTATACGCGGGAGAAGATGGACGGCGTCCCGGTTGATGACGATATCACCTACACCATCCTCGGGCTGCTGGTGGCGGAGGAGTACGGTCGCAACTTCACCGTGGCGGACCTGGGCCGGGCGTGGCAGAAGTACCTGCCGATGGCCTGTACGGCCGAGCACGTCGCCCTGGAGAATCTGAAGAAGGGGATTCCGGCAGAGCAGGCCGGCGCCGTTGACAACCCCTATTGCGAGTGGATCGGCGCCGATATCCGCAGTGATCCCTGGGGCTATCTGGCGCCCGGCCAACCGGAGTTCGCGGCGTCCATGGCCTATCATGATGCCTATCTGAGCCATCGCCGCAATGGCATCTACGGGGAGATGTTCTTCTCGGCCGCCATTGCCGCGGCGTTCACGGTGGATCATCCGGTGAAAGCCCTGGAAATCGCCCTGACGGAGATCCCGATCGAGTGCAGCCTGGCGCAGGATGTACACTGGGCGCTCGAGGTGGCGCCGCGAATCCGCAATTACCTGGAAGCACGCGCCGCCGTGGACAAGCATTTCAAGGGCATGAGCGGCGTGCATACCAACAACAATGCCTGCCTCACGATCTGGGGGCTCACCATCGGTGGCACCGATTTCACCCGTGTCATCGGCGAAGTAGTGGCCATGGGACTGGACAACGACTGCACCGCCGCCACGGCCGGCAGCATCGTCGGCGCCGTGATCGGCAAGGCCGGCATCCCGCCGCACTGGTACGCCCGCTTCAACGACACCGTGCACACCTACATCAACGGCCATCCCCACCTGGCCATAAGCAACGTCCTCGACCGCTTCACGGCCCTGGCCCAACATGGCTCTTGACCATTGCAATACCCGCTCCGCGGATGCGCCCGAGGATGGGTGCGTGCCATTGAAGAGACCAAGCAGGCGTCATGCCGTCGTGCCCATGCCTGCACGATGTGCCGGTATGGCGACCGTCATCCTTCTGGCCATGGCCGGTTGTCACCTTTCCGAGTCCGGAGAAGAGGAAGGGGCAGGAGAGAGGAAGCGCCTCGCCGCCGAAACGGTCATGATCACGAAACCGGCCCGTGCCGACGGGGGGCTTTGTCCAACCCTGGTCGTTGCCGGCGGGCAAGCCCTGGTTGCATCGTCGGTCGCCACCCAGCATCCGTACCATGCCGACAACCCCGGCGTCGCCGAGGCGGCCGCGGACTCCGCGAGTGCGACCTGGCTTCTGGCATACGCCGGTCGTGGCGACGAGGCGGCGCCGGCATTGATCGCCCTGCCGGCAGGCCAGGAAACCGGGCTGCTGAATCTGACCATCGCCTATCCCGAACAGCGTGCCGGAAAGATTGTTACGTACCCGTTCACCATCGCCGGCGGGGCGACCACCATCAGCGGCATTACCCTCGGCAACTCCTACAACGGCATGTTGATCGAAGTGGCCAACGGGTGTATGCTGGCGGGCATTCAGGGCACGGGGCTCAAGCGCGGAATGGTCGCCCCGCACAGCTCTGAGTTCTCCTGGATGCATGACGTGCAGTTTGCCAACACGTATTGGGGGGCGCATGCGGCGGAGTTTGCCGGTGCCCCGCTTTCCCCTGCGGAAATTGCCGCCCTCGACCCGTTCACCCGTGCCAACCTCACCGGTCTGGAACTCGGGCGGCTCGACGCGCTGGCGATCCCGCGCTTCACCGCCGTGGACGCCGCCTTGCCGGTGCTGATCAGGAAGAACGAGAAGCAGGAGAAGCACCGGGTTTTAGGTTTTGGCGGTGTGGTCGCGGAATTCCCGGACCGGCGCGAGGAGGTCGACCCCTGGTACTACGGCATGCACTACGCCAATCTCGACAACGTCCCGGAGGCCCAGGGCAAGACCTACCGGTTTGCCAGGACGCCCGCCGCGGCTAGGCTTGGGGCAGACGATTTCATGGTCGTCACCGCACCTCCGTTCACTGCGGCGGGAGACGGACAGGCCGACGACACACGCGCGATCCAGGACGCTCTGGACCACGCCGGCGCGGCAGGCGGAGGTCTGGTCTACCTGCCCCAAGGCGTGTATCGCGTTTCCGCGCTTTTGACCGTCCCGGCCGGGGTGGAACTGCGCGGTGCGGTTGGGCGGGGGTTCATCCGCCAGTACCGCGAGACATGCACCCTGGCGGTCGATGGCGGCAGTGTCGGGAGCGATCTCGAGACCGCTCCGGCCGCCATCACCCTCGGCGCCCGGTCCGGCATTCGCGGGTTGAGCATCGTCTACCCCGACCAGGGGCGCAGTGCCGCCCGGCTCAAACCGTATCCGTGGACAATCCGCGGCAACGGGCCCCGCGTGTGGGCCGTGGATCTCACGTTCATGCGTCATCAGCTGGGGGACCGCCGGGATCAGGTACAGGTCTTCGGCGAAGTCTCACTCGCCACCGGGAAGCCGGCCACACCCGGTCCTGACCCGACGACATGCCGGAACCCGGAATCCGCTGTCGACCGGGATCCGGACACGTTCTGGCAGGGGCCGGCAGGGAGTTGGCTGCAGGTTGACCTGGGCGGAGTCCGCACCCTCGGCCGGTTCGGGGTTGCATCCGCTTGGGCGAGGTTTGGCAAGGACAGCTACGTTCGGCGGTGCGAGCTTCAGGTCAGCGAAGATGGCGCCTCCTTCACCACCGCCGACACGCTGGATACGTAGGGTTGCGCGTGGGCTGACATGGCGCTGAAGCAGCCTGTCCGGGCACGGTTTGCCCGACTCGTGACCAAGACGGTCGGGACCGTTGACGATCCGTCCCGCATCTCCGAGTTCCGGGTCTTTGAGAAAGACCGCTGAGTCCGCCAGTTGGAGGGTCCGTAACCATGTGCCCGATGCGTGTCTGTTCACCCCTGGTCCCCTTCCTCCTGGCGGTGGTGGCGACGGCTCAGCCCGCGCCGCTGGCGCTGGTGCCGTACCGTATCCCCGCCGGGTTGCCCGATGCCGCCGAGGCTCTGTCGCCGGCGGACGTGCGCATCGACGGTTGGCTGGGCGAGCGGCTCAGGGCAAATGCGACGGTGCGCCTACCGGCGGTCGACACCGAGCCGCTGCTGGCGGGTTTCCGCCACAGGCCGGGCACGCACCCGTGGATCGGCGAGCACATCGGCAAGTGGCTGCACGCGGCCACCCTCGCGTGGGCCTACACCGGCGACCCCGCACTGCGAGAGAAGCTTGACCGCGCCGCCGCCGACCTCATTCAGTGCCAGGAACCCGATGGGTACCTGGGGACCTACGTGCCCGAGAAGCGCTTCGGCCTCTACCCCCAGGCGGACTGGGACGTGTGGTCGCACAAGTACAACCTCATGGGCCTGTTGACCTACTACCAGTACACCGGCAATGAGGCGGCTCTGGGTGCCTGCCGCAAGGTGGGTGACCTGCTGGCCGCGACCTTCCCGGCAAAGCGCAGCATCCTGGCCGCCGGCACGCACGTGGGCATGGCCGCCACCAGCGTTCTCGAACCGGTGGTGCTGCTCTACCGGCTGACCGGCGACGAGCGTCACCTGGCCTTTGCCCGCTACATCGTGTCGGCCTGGGACGAACCGAACGGCCCGAAGATCGCCACCACGCTCCGGCGCGAGAAGGCGGTCAACAAGACCGCCAACGGCAAGGCCTACGAGATGCTCTCCAACCTCGTCGGGCTGTGTGAACTCGCCCGGACCACCGGCGACCGCGCCTGGCTCGAACCGGTCACGATCGCCTGGGACGATATCGTCGCCAATCGCCTCTACCTCACGGGCAGCGCGAGCGCCGGCGAGCTCTTCCAGCCCGACCACGTTCTGCCCAACCAGCCCGGCGCGCACATCTGCGAGACGTGTGTGACTACGACCTGGGTCCAGCTCAACAGCCAGCTCCTCCGCCTCACCGGCGACGCCAAGTACGGCGACGAGCTCGAACGCACGCTCTACAACCACCTCACTGCGGCCCAGCACCCGCGTGGCGACAACTGGTGCTACTACACCGCCCTCGAGGGCTCCAAGCCCTACGCCGCCGGCATCAACTGCTGCCACTCCAGCGGCCCGCGCGGCCTCGCCCTTGCCCCGCAGTCGGCGTACCTGACGATGCGGACCCCCGGCGGCTGGGCCTTGGCCGTCAGCACATTCGAGACGTCGCGCGCCAGGCTCGCCCCGGCTGGTGAGGCCGTGACCGTCGAGCAGCAGAGTGCGTTCCCGCGCCGCGGGGTATCGGCCATCACGCTGCACCTGGCCCGTCCTGCCACGTTCGCCGTTCAGGTGCGGGTTCCCGCCTGGGCCGCGCCACTCACGGCGGAAACGGCTGGCACGACCGTGACCGGCGCGGGCGGGTGGGCGGTCCTGTCGGCACGCGAGTGGCGCGATGGCGACCGGATCGCGCTACGCTTCACCTTGGCCAGCCGCCTCATTCCTGGCGACTTCGGCAACACCGGCCGCGCTGCGCTGGCCTGGGGTCCGTTCGTGTTGGCCTATGACCAGGCCCTGAACCCGGGCCTGCCGCCGGCAGGGGTGCTCGGGTTGGCCTCCGTCCAGCCGCCGTGCGCGCTCCGACCGGGCGAAGCCCTGGCGTTCGAGACCCAGGTCGTCGGCCGACGGTCGACGGAGGCGAAGGCCGCCACGTTCATGACCTTTGCCGATGCCGGCGCCGGGGGCGGGGCCGTCCGCGTCTGGCTGCGGGCGCCGGGGGTCAACCCGCCCGACAACGACTCGCTACTCGGAGACGGCCGCGAGAGTCGTTCGCGCCAGGGCAACGTCGCGGGGTCAATCATCGACGGCGACTCCGGCAGCTTCGTGGTGACTTTCGACGGTGCGCCCGCCAAAGAGGACTGGTTCGCGGTGACCCTCGACGCCCCCATCACCTTCCGCCGCGTGGCGTTCACCCACGGCCGGAACTTCCACGACGGCGGCTGGTTCGACGCCAGCGCGGGCAAGCCGAAGGTCCAGGTGCAGCGCGAGAAGGATGGCACATGGGAAACGGTCGGCGAACTGGGCGACTACCCGCCCGCCACGGCCAGCGACGGCAGCCTGCTCAGCGAGGGACGGACCTTCACGCTACGCCTGCCGCAGCCCGCGACGGCCGTGGCCGTGCGCGTCATCGGCACCCCCGCCTCAGGCGACGCCCCCAGGCAGGCGTTCTCCTCGTGCGCGGAACTGCAGGCCTTCGCGGAGTGATAGACCACGCACAGCAGCGCCACAAGAAGCGCCTTGAGCCGGCACGCCCCTTGCCGCCGCGCCCGCCGCGGGGGTATCCGTGGGGCGGGCAGGCCACGCCGAAAGGAAACACCCCGACAGGTCCGGGAAGAGAGATGAGCGAGGATATGGACCCTGCCGGGGTGTTAAGTTGTCAAGCTTTGCTGTACCTGGTCTCTTGGCGCCTACACCGTCCGGGCCTCGCTTCCCCCGGGCGATCTTACTGCTTAATGCGACCTGCCGCAGGGCATGAGGTTCCCGCGCCCCGGTGCTTTTCTGGTTGCGCCCTGCGGGCTCTGCGATTTGGCTTCTTGGGCGTGTTTCCGGCGGCTCTGCGCTTACTGGGCGCAAGTCAGCTCCGTAGGGGTTTGCTGGTATGAGAACCGCAGAAGGTCGAATGACCAAAGACCTATGACGAATGGCAGAATCCCCTGCCGGGGCACCGGTGGTCTCTGGCGGTCAGGTCCGGCACCAGCCGGGGAACCTGCTTGTAGGAGACCTGCAGCAACCTCGTAGGACACCAGGCGCTTCCCATTCCGCCCGGAGTCGCCGGTGGCGGACTCCGGGCGTTGGAGGGCGCCGCTGCGGCTGCGCCCCGGCGGCCACGCAGGGCCGCCCTCCAGGCGATCCGGCACGTACCGGCCGGATCGGAATGGGAACCGCATCGGCAAGTCTCATTCGACTAGGTCCGGCACCAGCCGGGGGCGTGGCCGACCCTGAACCCTGTTTTCCTCTCCGCCAGTCTCCCTGTCCGTCTCCTCCAGTCGCCGTTTCCCCGTCTCGCCGTCTCGCCGTTTCCTGAACCCTATGACCTGAGTCGTCACCACCCACGGAACTGACCTGCACCCCCCGCCTGGGCCCGCGCGGCCCACGTCTTGCGTCGCCTTGCTCCGGGGCTATCGTTCTCTCCAGGAAAGATGCCAAGCAGGGGTCAGCAGCGAAGGGAAACAACATGAGTACGGCACGACGGTTCCAGCACTCCGGATGGGCTTGCCGCGTTTTCGCTACCGCGGCCCTCGCCACGCTCTGTCTCTGCTTGCCCGTTGCCGGGCAGACGGCCGCGCTGCCCGGATTGCTCGGGCGCTGGGCCTTCGACGACGGGGTCGGCGACCTGGCCAGCGACAGTTCGGGCTGCGACAACGATGGCAACCTGCATGGCGTCGAGTGGGTGCGGGGCGCCTTCGGCACGGCGCTGCGCTTCAGTGGCAAAGACTCGTACGTGTTGATTCCGGAAGTCGCCGGGTTGGATGGTTCGAACGAACTCACGGTCGAGACCTGGGTTCTGTGGCAGGATGGCGGGCGCTACCCGAACCTGGTCACGGGTGGGCAGTGGTGCCCCGGTGGGTTCCTGCTTTTCGTGGCGGACAAGGGCTGCGTTTTCCGCCTGGGGCGGCCTGATACTGAAGCGGGAGTGCCGGGCAAGGAATGGGCCGAGGCGTGGGCGCCGTTCCTGGGGGCGTTTGAGACGGGCAGGTGGTACCATCTGGCCGCCACCTTCAAACGTCCCGACATCGTGACCTATGTGAACGGGAAAGTGGTCAACACGGCCACGTGGAACTACCCGGTCGGCTATCACGGTAACCTGATGATCGGCTCCTGGAACCCGCCCGAATCGTGTCACAACGGCTTGCTCGACGAGGTGAAAGTGTACAACCGCGCTCTGACCGCCGAGGAGGTCCTGGAGAGTTTCACGGCGGAGTCACCGCGGCGAACCGCGCCAGGGCCGGTGGCCTACGAGCCCGTGCCGCCCACAGCGCAACCAGGAGGAGTGCCCATGGCTACACTCGAGACCCAACTGGCGAGACTGGAGATCGATGCGCGCGGCCGTTGCCGCGCCCTGGTCGACAAGCAAAGCGGGCGGAACCTGCTGAGCGCCGCCCTGCCCATGGTGACGATGAATAGTCCGGGCCGCGCCGCCAGTGCGCGGAGTTGCGAGTATGCTGACGGCAAACTCCGCTTCGACTTCGGCAAGGGCAAGGGAACCGTGCTGGTCGGGGTGACCGCCAAAGACCGCTATTTCACCTTCGAAGTCCTCGCCGTTCAGGGTGAGGGGGTGCAGTCGGTGACTTTCTTGACGTTACCCGTGCTGAAGGGCGTCTACAGTTCCGGCACGTCCGGCGCCACCGTGGGAGACGAATGGGCGGTCTGCCTGCGCGAGATGAACCTGCAGACCCAGGTGACCCTTGGGGGTGCGCCCGCCGCGGCGCGAGCTAGCTGCCGGAGCGAGTATGGACTGCTCGGCGCCAAAGCCGCACTGGTGGTGGCGCCACCGGACCAACTGCGCCCGGCCCTGCAGGATCTGGTCAAGGCCGAGGGCCTGCCACAGTCGGCGCTGGGCGGACCCTGGGCCCTCGACGCCGAAGGCAACCGCGGCTCCTATCTGTTCGCGCACCCCTCGGAGCGCGAGGCGGACCGCTGGATCGAATTCGCTAAGCGCGGCGGTTTCGCCTGCCTGCATTACGACGGCTGGTACGCCTCGCTGGGGCACTATCAGCCCGCCCCTGGCCTGTTCCCCAACGGCATCGCGGGCGTTAAGGAGATGGTACGCAAGGTCCACGCGGCGGGCATGAAGGCAGGCATGCACACTCTGACCGGCTGCATCCAGACCCAGGATTCCTGGGTCACGCCAGTGCCGGACCCGCGCCTGGCGGCGGACGCCTCGTACACCCTGGCAGCCGACCTGGAGGCGACAGCAGACACCATCCTGACGGTCGAAAAGCCGCAAAAGCATGACATCATCTGGAGCTACTCCAGCGGCGGCAATGCCATCCGCATGGGCACCGAGATCATCCAGTACGCCGCCATCTCGTTCGAACCTCCGTATGGCTTTCTCAAATGCACCCGCGGCGCCTTCGGCAGCACGCCGAAAGCGCATGGGAAAGGCGCCCCTGTCGATCACCTGCGCCAGGTCTACCTCGCCTTCTACCCAGACGAAAAGACCACTCTGGTCGGCGAGGTGGCGGATGCCATCGCGCGCGTTTACAACGAATGCGAGTTCGATCTGATCTACATGGACGGCTCCGAAGGCATGGGCAGTCGGCACGCGGTTCAGACCATGCGTAATGCCATCTACACGCGGCTGCAGCGACCGGCCATCGTCGAGGCCAGCGAGTGGGGGCACTGGAGCTGGTACTACCACTCTCGCATCGGCGCCTGGGACCACGCCACCTGGGGCTGGAAGCGCTTCGTCGACATGCACTGCGCCGACATTGCCGGCTACCGCCAAGGGGCACTCTTGCAGGCCCAGCTCGGCTGGTGGGTGGTGCTCGGAGCCGGCCCCGGAAATCGCGCCGAAACCCCCGACGAGATGGAGTACTTCTGCGCCAAGAACCTGGCCTACGACGCGCCCTCCTCCACCCAGGCGCCCGGCTCGTTGGCGACCCCGGCGAACGCCCGCCTCCTGGAGTACATCACCATGGCCGGCTGGTATGAGCGCCTGCGGCTCGCAAACTACTTCTCCCCCGCCCTCAGGGAGCAGCTTCGGCAGCCGGGTAAGGAGGTCCATCTGGTCCAGGCCGAGGATGGCGAATGGCAGCTCCTGCCGACCGACTACCTGGCGCACAAGGTCACCGGCGTCGGCAACGGCTCGGACCTCTGGACCGTCACGAATGCGTTCGCGGTGCAGCCGGTCCGTTTCCGGCTCGAGGCACTGTATGCGGTGCAGCCCTACGATAGCCCCGACGCACTCGTGCTGGCGGACCCCGCACAGCCCGAGGCGTTCACGGTAACCCGCAACGCCAGCGGCGTGACGCAGACGCTGAGCCGTTCCACCGCCCAAGTCAAGATCGGCGAAGGCAGCCTCTGCTTCACGGCCACAAGCACGCGCGACTCCGCCAGGGGCGCCTGGGCCCAGGCCGGACGGCGTTTCGAGGCGCCGTACCTCGACCTCGGACCGGGCGACGCACTGGGCGTCTGGATCCACGGCGATGGCAAGGGCGAAGTGCTCAACCTGCAACTGGTCACCCCGCGCGAGTACATGGAAGCCTACGCCGAGAACTACGTGAAAATCGACTTCACCGGCTGGCGCTACGTCGAACTGCCGCTGCGCGAGCGCGATGCCGACAAGTACCACGACTACCAGTGGCCCTACTTCAGCCAGCACGGCATCTTCCGTACCCACCTGGACCGACGCCACGTCGGCGAGGTCAATCTGTACCTCAACAACCTGCCGCCCAACGACACGGCCACCGTCTACCTGAGCCCGCTGCGGGTCCTGCGCACCAGCCCGTCGCAGCTTGCCAACCCGACCCTGGAACTGAACGGCGAGACGCTGCGCCTCCCGACCACGCTCCGCGGTGGCGACTACGTCGAACTGCACGCCCTGGACGACTGTCGCGTCTACGACGAGCGGGGCAACCTGCTCGAACGCCTCACCCTGGACGGCAAGGCGCCGCTGCTCAAGGCCGGGGAGAACCAGCTGCGCTTCGCCGCTGAGGCGCCCGCGGGCTTCAACGCCCGGGCCGAGGTCACCCTGAGCCCTGCCGGCGCACCCTTGCCGGGACGCGCGCCCGAAAAGGACGTCAACTGGGCTCTGCTGCGCGACGAATACGACCTCCCGCGGGTCCTCACCCGGGCGGACGGCAAGGAGAACCGCTGGGACCTGATCTGCCGTAAGCAGGCGACCTCCGCCACCCTCGGCGTCGAACTCGAGGTGCAGCAACTCGGGGCGACGGACACCGCCTACAACAGCCCCGCCGCGCTGACTCTGGAGGGCTTCGATGAGCTCAGCTTCTTTGCCGACTCGCCCGACAACCAGTTTACCCAGTTCGTCTACGACGGGAAGCACAAGAGCCTGGCCACCAAGCCCGGGGTGACGCAGCAACTCGAGCGCAGTACCGACCCCGTAAAGATCGGCGCCGCCAGCGCGCGCTACACCGCCACCAGCACCCTCGCCGACAAGAGCGGCTGGTCGGCGCGCGGGCGACGCTACCTGAAGCCGCTCGACCTGTCCACCTACCAGGGCATCGGCTTCTGGCTCTTCGGCGACGGCAAGGGCGAAGCGTTCAAACTGCAGCTTCGAGATCAGGCGGCGGGCTGGTTTGACATGGTCACCACGGTGGACTTCACCGGCTGGCGCTACGTGCAGTTCAGCTTCGTCGACGCCGACAAGATCGACCTCAAGAGCGTCGAGTATCTGCTCCTCTACTACAACGGTATTCCAGCCCAGCAGACGGTCTCATGCTGCCTTGATGCGGTGCGGGCCCTGCCCAGCGTCGAGGGTCTGCGCGACCCGGCCCTGACCGTCGGCGGCAAGCAAGTGCTCTTCCCTGCGGTCCTGGCCGTGGGCGACCGACTCGTCTACGACGGCGTCGGGGCGGGGCGGCTCTATCGTCGCGGGAAACCCGACCCCGAGCCCATCCAGCCCCAGGGCACGCCGCCGACCCTGAAGCCTGGCCGAAACCCGGTCGCCATCGCGTTCGGCACGGGAGCCCCGCCGCAGTTCCGCGCCACCGTGGCACTGGTCAAGCACTACCCCTGAGGCCGCGGCGGCGGTAGATCCCGGAGGCTCTTGCAGAACCCTCGGCTCACCAGCCTCTCGCCTGGAGCCGGCGGTCCCCGCCGTATCCC
>CAILKC010000954.1 GCA_903834675.1 uncultured Victivallales bacterium
CCCGCCGCAGCCCCCGCCGCAGCCCCCGCCGCAGCGGTCCCGTTGCCCCCGGCCGCGCCTCAGGATGTGCCGACGCCTGCCCCCGCGCCTGCCCCCGCCGCAGCCCCCGCCGCAGCGGTCCCGTTGCCCCCGGCCGCGCCTCAGGATGTGCCGGCGCCTGCCCCCGCCGCAGCCCCCGCCTCGGCGGAGGCTACCAAGGCCGCCGTGGAGCAAGGCGGCGCCGTCCGTCCCGCTGGAGTCAAGATGCGCGGCCGACGCCCTGGCGCCCCCGCCACCGACGCTAGTGCCGCGCAGGCGGTTCCCCAACCGGCTGCCACTGAGGTCAAGACGCCCAAGGTGGAAACGGCCCCTGCGGCGCTGGCTCCCGCGCTCGAGACCCCCGCTCTTCCCGCGGCCCAGCCCCTGACGGCGCTGCCGACGGCGCCGGCGGCGAAGACGAAGGCCGCTCCTGGGGCCGTCCCGGCGCCCACGGCCGCGCCGGAGCCGGGCGGCGCCGCCCGGCCCGGCGGTGCCAAGATGCGCGGCCGGCGTCCCGGCGCGCCCGCCAAAGACAGCGCCGCCCAGACGCCCCCCGCGGAAGCGCCTGCGGCAACCGTTCCCGTCCCGGCGCCCGTGGCGCCGGTAGTTCCCGCGGTCGAGGCCCCCGCGGCGCCCACGGCCAAACCTCCGGCGGGCGCCGCCGGAGAGTAACATCTTGTTTGACGGTTGACAGGCGTCTATAGTGGGTGTCAGTTATACTTCTTCGGTAGGTTCGCGTCGGCCACGAAGGTCTCCTCGTGCGGGCAGGAGCAGGAATGAGAACGGAGTAGGCCATGAACGCAGTCAAACGGTTTGCAGCATGCTGTGCGGTGGGCCTGGGTTGGCTCGGGTCTGACCTGGCGGCTGGCCTCTTGGACGGCCTGGGTCTTGACAGCGAGGTCTCGCGGGAGGAGACCAAGTACACCTGCGTGGCCAAACCACTGCCCAAGCCCCCGGCGCAACATGCCAGCGGCGAGGGCATACCCCCGCTGCCACTCCCAGCGGTTCCGCAGCGCCGTACCGAGAAGAAGAACCCGCCCCGCCCGCCGGTGTTGATCGCCAAAATCGCGACCGAAAACCAGGCGGATTGGGCGACGAACCCAGCGGATGCGCAGAACCTGCTGCGCTGGATGGCCAAGAACCTGAATGTCCACTTCAGCACGATCAACATGCCCCAGGACAACATCCCTGCTGACCCGCAGGCCGTACCGCTGTTGTATCGCACGGGCCACGATGCCTTCTCCTTCTCCCCGGAGGTGCGTGAACGTCTCCGCGAGTACTTGTTGCGTGGCGGAACCCTGGTGTTCGATGCCTGCTGCGGGCGCCGTGCCTTTGCGGAGTCCGCCCTGCGCGAAATGCAGCAACTGATTCCCGAGCGGCCGCCCTACCGCCTGACCGGCGACCATCCGCTGTTCCACTCCTTCTTCGAGATGAAGGACATCCAGTACCGGCCGTTCGCGCTGAAGGCCGGGGCCCAGAACGGCGACCCCGGCGTCATTGGCATCGACGTCGGCTGTCGTACCGCGGCTTTCTTCTTCCGTTGGGATGTGAGCTGCGGCTGGGATGAACTGGCCGACTCCGCCGAGCACCATTGTCTCGGCTATAGCCCGGAAACGGCCAAACAACTGGGCTCTAATCTGATGGCCTACATCACTGCGGAACGCAGCGCGGCCATGCCGTTGAGCAAAGCACTGGATTTCGTGGACGCCGACAAGACCAAGTCGGGGAAATTCGTCATCGCCCAGGGCAAGTACCACGGCATGTGGAAGACCCGCGAGGCGGGCCTGCCCATGTTGCTGAACTCCTTCTACGAGCAGACCAAGACCCCCGTGCGCTTCGAACGCGAGGAGGTGGCGCTCGATTCCCCCCGCCTGTTCGACGTGCCCTTCGTCTACCTGACCGGGCATCAGGATTTTGAACTCACCCCCGCCGAACGCACCAACCTGCGGCAGTACCTGATGCGGGGCGGCATCCTGCTGGCCGAGGCCTGCTGCGGGCGCGAAGCCTTCGATCGTTCCTTCCGTACCGAACTGGCCGGCGTGCTGAATGGCCAGAAGCTGGAGCGCCTGCCCGAGAACCATCCGCTGTTCCTCTTTCCGAACCAGATCAAGAGTGTGCAGGCGTTGCCCGCCCTGGCCCAGAAACTCGGAGCGAACGGCCGCGTGAAGCCGGAGTTGTACGGTATCACGCTCGGCGCCAACCTGGCCGTGATCTATGCGCCACACGGCCTGTCGTGTGGTTGGGAGTTGGCGCAGTGTCCGTACTGCTGCGGCATCAGCTCCCAGGACGCCCTGGCGCTCGGGGTCAACGTGCTCTCTTACGCCGTGATGCAGTGAGGCGACAGCCTGTCGGTCATGGCGAATCTGACCACAACCTACCTGGGACTGAAGCTTCGTAGTCCCATCATCGTGGGCGCCAGTGCTCTGAACCGTACTGTGGCTGGCGTCTGTAGCTGTGCCGAAGGCGGTGCCGGGGCAGTGGTTCTCCCGTCGCTGTTCGAAGAGCAGTTGCGCCAGGAGTCGGAGGCGCTGAACGAGGCCTTGGTAGCGGAAGGTCAGTCCCACAGTGAGGCGTACCCGTATGCTGCCGCCGAGATCGGCTTGCGCATGGCCCCAGGTGCCTACCTCGAACTGATCCGTGAGGCGCGGCAGCAGGCGGGCATCCCCGTCATCGCCAGCCTCAACTGCGTGCGCACCGAGTGGTGGGGTGAGTTTGCCGCCGAAGCCGAGGCGGCTGGTGCCGATGCGCTGGAACTGAACGCCGCCATCCTGCCGACATGGTTCAACCTGACCGGCCCCGAGGTCGAAGCCCGCTACGTCGACATCGTGCGCACGGCCCGCGCCGCGGTGCAGATTCCCCTGGCGGTCAAGCTGCCGGAGACCTGTTCAAGCCTGCCCGATCTGCTGCAGCGGCTGCGCCGCGCCGGAGCCGATGGCTTTGTGCTGTTTAACCGCTTCTACATGCCCACCATTGACCCGGAAAAACTGGCGGTGGTCTTCGGCTCCCGCTTCAGTACGCCCGAGGAACTGAGCCCAACCCTGCGCTGGGTTTCCCTGCTCTCCGGCGTTGTGGACGCCTCCTTTGCCGCCTCGCGGGGTGTCCATTCCGGCGCCGACGTGGCGCGCTGCATCCTGGCGGGCGCCGATGCCGTGCAGACGGTCTCCGCGATCCTGCTGCACAAGCCGGCGCACATCAGGACCATGCTGGGTGACCTGGAGCGCTGGATGGACCGGCACGGATTCGCGCAACTCAGCGACGTCCGCGGTCGCCTGTCCCAGGCCCGCAACCCCGACGCAGAACGGTTCAGCCGGTTTCAGTACATGAAATGGCTGTCCGGCCGCGACTGAACCGGCAATATCGGGGCTTATCCTCTTGCATCATGAGGCCACTGGGTTAGAGTATCCGGCGTTCCCGTTAGTCCATGTGGGGCTGTAGCTCAGTTGGCTAGAGCGATACGTTCGCAACGTATAGGCCAGGGGTTCGAATCCCCTCAGCTCCACCACTCCAAAGCTAAAAGGGGCCAGTAGTCACCTACTGGCCCCTCTGCTTTTCCGGCGATACGCTAACGATAAGCACACGATGGTTTCGTGCGTAACGCGTGCGTGATACCCGCCTCTCAACAGCCGCTGGACTGCCACCATAATCCAGCGCTCTATCAGGGACGACTTGTCGCCGCCGCCCATTCTGCATTGCGGCGGTCTTGCAGTCCTGTCGGCGTGGAACGACTGTAGAGAGGCGTCGTCTGGCGGATGACTGTCGGGGCAGGGTGATCGTAGGCGGAAGAAATGGGCGACTACCGTAGCGGCGGGACAGGGAGTCATATCTTGTCCGCGCTGTGTCATGCGGCTCGCCCTCAGTTGGGCGGGCGAGCCGCCGGCAGGGAGGCACGTCAGTTGGAGTGATGACGCTGATGCTGATCACCGCAGCCTGGCCCTCATGCCCGCTATGCCGCCAGGTCGTGGCCGCTTTCGCTCCGCTGCCAGACGTAATCGTAGATACGGGAGGCTATCTCCTCGGTCTCGGTCTCGCTGAATGCCGGCTGTGGGAGCGACCGGCACAGGGTGTCGAGAATGAAGATCCTGACCTCGGCCTGAGTCGCCGCCTTCTGCGTCCAGCCCTGCATCGGTCGCAGTAGCCCTTGCAGCGTGGAAAGCAGGGCCTGGCTCGCCTGTTTCAGCCGCTCCCGGTCGGTCTTGCTGATCCTCTCCTTGAGCAACAAGTCGAACAGCGCCAGTTCGTCTTCAGTAAGTCCTTCCTCGGCCGCGCGTCGCTGCTCAGCATCAAGGCTGCTGGCGAAATCGGCCAGTAGCGCGAAAGTAGCCTCGACCGTCGCGCGGTCTTTTTCTCGGTTGTAGTCGGCAATGATCTCTTGGTACCTCTTGTAGTAGTCCATCCGCAGCGGGTTCCGGGCAAGCATCTGTGCGAGCTTCTTCTCGATCACATCACGGATGTCCTGCAGCGCGGCGTGCTTGCGGCGGACCTTGCCCGCAAACTCCCGCCGAAGCTTCTCGAAATCGATCTGGCTCAGATCCACCTTGAGCCCCTCGGCGTGGCCGTGCCCGGGGGGCGCCGCCCGGATGGCCTCGTTCACGATGCGGTGCAGCTCTTTCAGCACGTCGGTCACGTCGGTTGTGTCGAGTCGGTCCTGCAGCTTCCTGTAGATGGCCTCGATGTTGTCGTGGCGCTCGGCATAGGCCAGAGCGCTGGGTTCCATCAGCAGCGCCTGGAAGCGCATGAACACTAGCCGAGCCATGATCTCGAAGCGGCGCTTGTCCTCGTCTGAGGTGTATACCGTATCCACCGCGTCACGCAGGGCCTCAATGCGGTCGAACCCCGCGGCGCCGTAGAGCCGAGCGGCATCGAAGCCCAGCGAGATGAGATGCTTCTCGGCCGCCTCGATGGCTTGCAGCAGGGCCGCGACCAGGTCCTCGAGCGGGGCCACAAGGCCACCGGCCCCACCACTATCGCCGTCGTCGCCCATGGCGTACTGAGCCAATGCTTCGCGCAGGCTCTTGAGCATGCCGTTGTAATCCACGATGACCCCGCAGGTCCTTGCCGGGGTACACTCGGTTGGCCCGCGCGATGGCCTGCATCAGGTTGTGGGCCCGCATCGGCTTGTCGATGTAGAGCGTGGTTAGGCACTCCACATCGAAGCCGGTCAGCCACATCGCGCAGACGATGGCTATACGGAATGGATGCTCCGGGTCCTTGAAGGCATCGTCCACGGGTACACGCTTGCCATCCGGGGTCTGGAAGCCGGACTTCATCACCACGCGATGAGGAATGATGTCGAAGCTCCACTTCTGGAAGTCCCGGACTTCGTTCTGTGCCTCGCTGATGATGATCTCGATGATGGTGCTCGCCATCCACTGCGTCTGGTTGGACAGTGCCCTGAGTTCTCTCACGAGTCGGTCGCGGAGGTCCGGGTCCGTGGCGACCGCGAGCTCCGCCGTCTTGCCGGGGATGAGCGCCTGGAGCTTGGCAAGCCTGGCCCGCCAACGCGGCTCGACGCGCTGGAGCATCCTGGCGCAGGTGACCTTGTCGATGCACACCAGCATCGATTTGCCGGCCTGCCAGCGGGTGGAGCAATGCTCGACGAAGTCATCCGCGAGCTTGTCCAGGCGGTCGTCGGCCGTGATGACCTCGTAGTCCTTGCCGAGCAGCCTCTCCAGCAGTGTCACCTGGTCGGGGTCCAGGTCGGCCTTCTCGACCGCCTCGGCGATGCGGTCGTTCAGGTCCAGGCGGGCGATTCCCAGCTTCTCGCCCCGGCTCTCGTAGACCAGTTTCACCGTGGACTGGTCCTCCTCGGACCGCCTGAAGTCATAGCGCGAGATGTAGTCACCGAAGATCCGCCGGGTCAGTTCGTCATGCTTGAAGAGAGGCGTGCCCGTAAACCCGATGAACGAGGCGTTGGGCAGTGCGAGGCGCATGTTGCGCGCGAATTTGCCGCCCTGTGTGCGGTGCGCCTCGTCCGAAATGACGATGATGTCGTCGCGCAGGCTGTAGGGCTCGGTGACAGGCTGGTTGAACTTGTGGATCAGGCTGAAGACGAAGCGGTGATTCCCCTGCAGGATTTCCCGCAGTCTGCTCCCGGATGCAGCACGGGGCGTCTTCTCGTCGGTCACGCCACAGCCAATGAAGGTCCGCCAGATCTGGTCGTCCAGGTCTTCGCGGTCGGTCGTCATCAGGAAGGTGAAGTTCCCGGGCACGACCCGGCGCACCTTCTCGGCGAAGAACGCCATCGAGTACGACTTTCCGCTGCCCTGCGTGTGCCAGAACACGCCCAGGCGCCCCAGGTCAACGTGAGCCCGCTTCCAAGTCAACATCGGACCTTGGGGGTGGGAGTTGCTTCCTGGTGATGATGCCCATGTGCTTCGACCCCAATCTCGCGAAGGGATGGATGGTGAGGACTGGCGAGCCTGATCGCGGCGGAACTGCCTCGTGGCACGGAGACGATCCTGCTGGCCGAGGACGAAAGATCCGTCCGGGTCACGTCGCGAGTGTTCCTTGAGCAACTTGGCTACGCGGTCCTGACGGCGGCAACCCCGGCAGAGGCGCTGCGCCTGGCTGGCGTGCATTCAGGTCGGGTCCACCTGCTCATCACCGACGTCATTATGCCCAGCCTGAACGGACCTGGCCTGGCCAGACTCCTTGCCGAAGAGTGTCCCACGCTGAAGTGCCGGTTCATGCCTTGAAGCCCGGGTCCCGCCCGCGGACCGGGGTAGTTTCATCTTCTGGGCGGAAGACGGGTCTCCAAGCGGACGACTCACCAGACGCCTGCATTCGTCACCGTCGGCGGCGAACTCAGCAGTATGGGCGTGCTTGCCCCGGCCGCCGGCCTGAGCTGCTGCCAGCCTGGCGCCGCTCCCAAGTAGCCTGCGGCCTCAGAGGTTCTGCGCCTCGATGGTGTCGAGGCGGCGCTTGGCCTGGGCGGCCCACGGGTGATTTGGGTATCTTTCCATGAAGGCCTTGTACCAGGCGATGGCCTGGTCGTTCGCCTGAGAGTGCTCGTAGCAGAAGGCGATCCAGTAGTACGCCTCATCGACCCGCTCGCTCTTGGGCCAGGCCTTGATAGCGAGCTGGAGGATGGCGGCGGCCGGGGCGAAGCGAGACAGGCGCATACGGGTGCGAGCCGCAAAGTACACGGTCGCTTCGGCCCACTCTTGTTCGGGGGTCTCCAAGGCTCTGCGGGCAGCGTAGGCGGTCAGAGGCAGAAGGGAACACAGCAGTGCAGCCACGATGACCAGCAGAATAACCAGGTTCTTCATACTTCAGCGCTCCGGCTCGGTTGCTATCACTCCGTACTATTGAGGCTCTTGCAGAACCCTCGGCTCACCAGCAGCATCCCGCCTGGAGTCGGCGGTCCGC
Source organism: uncultured Victivallales bacterium (assembly GCA_903834675.1). Next base: position 7,387 of record CAILKC010000954.1, read on the forward strand.
TCGGGTGTAGCCGGGGCTTCCGCCGTCTCTGGGGGTCTTGCAGACGGCGGGTCCCGCGAACCTGCCCGGAACGGGCTTGACATCGCGGGCTCCAGGGCCAGACGCGGGGGTCTGCAAGAGCCTCTCTTGTCCTGGGTTCACGAGATGGCGACGGCGGCCCCGCTGCGGGCAGATGCGTAGATAGCGTCGGTGATCTGCATCATGACCAAGGCCTGTTCGAGGCCGGTGGCCGGGGGTCGGTGCTCGCGGATAGCCAGGGCGAAGTCCTCGATGACCAGGGGACTGCCCCCGCGGCCGGTGTCATTACCTTCCCAGAGCACCTGGCTGGTGACCCCCTGGGTCTCGCTGGCGGTGTCGAGGATCAGGCGCCGGTCCGCTCCGCCGACCATTCCCAGGCGCAGCGCGCCGCGGGTGCCGATGATCTGCCAGGCCGCTTCGGAGAGCATGGGCATGAACTCGCCGCGCTCGAGGGTCAAGACGCTGCCATCGGCCCCGGTTACCAGCGCCGTAAAGTGCGCTTCCGCATCGGATTCCGGAGCAATGTGGCAACGGAAGGTCGGGATGCATGGCCAGATCTGCGCCAGCACCGTGTGCGGCCGGAAGGTCCACCCGGTCAGGCCGAGGATGTAGTCGAGATCGTAGCAGCTCCAGTTGGTGAGAATGCCGCCGGCGTTCATGCAGAAGGACTCCCGCCATGGCGGCGGCGGCCGGTCGTTCTTGGGGCCGCCGGCCAGCAGCGCCCGGACATGCAGCCGCCGAATCTCTCCCAGCGAGCCCTCCGCCAGGACGGCCTCCACCCGCCGCGCCGAATCGTGGAACCTGAAGCGGGAAGAAAAGCAGGCACAGACCCGGTCGCCGCGCCGTTCCATGAGGGTGCGGACTTCGCGGGCGTTGTTGGCCACCGGCTTCTCGGTCAGGACATGCTTGCCACGGGCGAAGGCGCGCAGGGCCATGGCGGTGCGCGTCGAGACCGGGTAGGCGATGATCACGGCCTCGACCTCGGGATCCTGATCAATCAGGTCGCGGCCATCCTCGTAGATGCGGGGAACCCCCTGGGCTTTGGCCCACTCGCGGCGCTCCAGGCGCAGGTCTGCCGCCGCGACGACCTTGACCAGCGCGCTGGACATGGCGTCCTTCAGATTGACGGAGCCAATCACGCCGCAGCCGATAATGCCAAGTCTCAACGGTTCCATGGTGCCTCTACTCCTGTTGTTCAGAGACCGCCCGCTGCGGCGGCGTGCCTAGTGGTCTGACCTGCCGTCACGCTAGCACCGAGACCGGGTCGGCGCCAGTGGGCGGAACCCCCGACGATTCTGCCGTAGGTCCCCAATCTGCGTATCCTGCCCCAACGGGGCTGCGTACCCAAGCCCAGGGTTGGCCGCTGCGCCGGCCTACCCTGGGTGAGCAAGGCAGCAAACCCAGTCTACCCCAACGGGGTTGGGTCATGGTGCTAAGACGCAACCCCGTTGGGGTAGGAGGCCATGACCCTATATGACCCAGGGTAGCGGCACCATGGCCGCAACCCTGGGCTCTGAGCCACAGCCCCGTTGGGGCAGGGACATGCACCTGAGTTGTAACCTGAGTAGTTACGGGAAAGCTGATGGCATTGCCCCTCTTCCCCCAAGTCCCCCCAGGAATCAAGAGCGACTCCCATCAGTATACACTGGTTACCTTGCACAGCAGCGACCGTTGGAAGGCCGGCGTCTGGAGGCTCAGCCGTCCCTGCGCGCAGGTTGCCGTGACCGCTGGCAGCGCGCGCTCCGACCAGGGGTCTTCATAGTCCAATCGATAGTTTCCATCCTCAAGGCCAACCAAGCTGGCTGAGGCCCCGCCGAGCCGCTCTGGCGTGATGCCGAGCCGCTCATTGAGATCGGTATTTACCTGGTTGCGGATCCAGAGCCAGGCTTTCTTCCCTGTCGTGCGCCCAAGGATCGCCACCGGGTCGGGGGCCGCGCTGTAGCGTTCGATGCGGTAGCTGAGCTCCAGGCGGTCCTTGCCGAGGGCCTCGGCCATGACCTCGTGTTTTCCCGCCGGCACGGTGAGCCGGACCTCGTCACGGTAATCCACCGTCCACTGCTGCCACTGGGCAGTGAAGGTCTGATTGGCGCCAAACTTCTTCCCCGCGGGAAAGGGTTGGCGTTTTACCTCCACGCCATCCAGGTACAGCACCAGCGCGTTGCTCTCGTCCCCCACCGAACGGTTGACCTCGACCACGAACTCGGCCTCCTGGCCGCAGTCGAGAAGGAAGGTGGGCCGCGATTTTCGCTCCGCTTTGCAGTGCAGAAACTTCTGCAGGCAGTCAGCGTCCCTGACCTGTCGCGTCACCGGGTCCACCGCGAAGCGTTCCTTTTCCATCTTTCTGAATGGCTCGCTCGCCCTTGGCGTGATGAGCATGGTACGGTAGTTCGCGGGCCCCTCGGCCGGGATGGGCTGGAGGTCTTTGATCTCGAGGTCGCGCAGCCCCGGATCGGTCATGGGGATGTCCGCGCTCCAGCGGCTGAACCTGGCGATCCATCGTGTATGGCCTTGCCTGAGCAACTCGCCCACGTACCAGTTGGCCACCCCCGCACCCGCGCCGAGGGCGCTGGAGAAAAGCGCGTTGTGGATGTGGACGCCAAGCGCATCGGCGAGCTTGCCGTTGGCGCCGCTCATGCCGTACTCGCCGAAGAAGATGGGCTTTCCGAAGGCGGCCTGGAACTCCCGCGCCAGGGCGGGGTACTCGGTCGGCGGATCCACGTAGTCATACAGGTGGATCTGGCTGAAGTCCATTTCCGGCAGCGCCCAGAGGGCCTGTTCTTTGACCGCCCCCCGCAGGTGCGTTGAGCTGGAGATGAGGCGGGGGGATGGGTCGAGGGTCCGCAGATAGTGGGCCAGAGTCTTGTGGTAGGCGATGATGGTTTCGGACTCCTTGCCAGCGCTGTCATGGGTGTTGATCTCGTTGAAGATTTCCCAGCACATGAGGTTCGGAGAGTAGCCCCAGCGGGCCACCACGTAGCGCACCCGCTGATGCACCAGGCGCTGCATCTCGGCGTTGCTCCAGAAATCCGCGGGGGTCGCGCAGGGTCCGCCGTTCTCTTGCAGTTCGTAGTGGAGGCGCCGCAAGCCGGGCGAAAACCCGCCGGAGGTGAGCGTATTCCCTTCCATCAGGCAGTGCATCACTTGGATGCCCAGGCTTTCGGCCCGCCTGTAGACCTCGTCGGTTTCCCAACAGGTGGGCTGGTGGTACCACCCCGGGCCCAGGAAACCGTTCTTCTCCACCGAGATGCCTTCGATGGCAAGGTAGTATGAGTCGGCCCGCAGGCGGACACAATTGCCGCCCGCGGCGGCTAGGCTGTCGAGATTCGCCAGGAGTTCGGTGAGCCTGCCCACCGCCACCCGGTCAGGAGGCGACCAAGTGGGAAGGAGGTTCCAGCCGATCGGGAAGAAGGCTTTGCCCGAGGCGTACTCAAAGGCCGTGGGCACCTTCCTGGAGACTCGCACCGGGCCATCCGTCCTGCCAGCAACGCATTCAAAGTTGCCGGCGGGGCCCGTGATCGTTCCCGAGCGATCTTTCGCGCTCAGCCGGTAACGATAGAGGCCCGCCTCAGAGGGAGTAAAGCGCACTTTCCAGCTCGGCGCGCCGCTGGGAAGCGCGCGGCCCTCGGCTGTCAGGGCGCAAGGAGTAGAGAAGAAGCCGGGGACGACCAGCGCCTGACCCTTTGGGGTGACAAGCTGGAGATCGACCCGGACCTCATCCGGATCGAAGGGGTTGCTGAAGGTAGCCTCGAGGGCGAAACCCAGCTCCCACTTCTGGCCCTGGGTAACCTGGGGCGGTGCCCCCTCGAGAGCGCCGATCTTGAGAGGCTGCCGCTGGATGAAGCCCTGGGCTCTCTTGAAGGCCTCGGCGGCTTCGGGACTGAAGGGAATCACCGCTGGAGTTTGAGAAAAAAGCGCGGGGACGACGAGCAGGAACAGCGCGAGCCACGGCACCGTCGGTGAAGGCACCGTCGGTGAAGGCACCGTCGCCTCAGAGTGTCGAAAGCCACGCGCTCGGAGCGCTTGTTGGTCCATGGATTTCCCCCGCCGGAGCGACTGTGGGCCTAAGACGCGGCGCTGATAATGTACTCTTGTGCAGCTGAGGGTACGTATCCTGCCGTTGCGGCGAAACGCCCCACACCCCCACTCCGCGTTGGCGGTCGCTGGCGCGCGGACC
>CAILKC010000955.1 GCA_903834675.1 uncultured Victivallales bacterium
CCATCCCGTCCTCCGCGGATCAGCGCATCACGATCCGTAACCTCCACACGGTGACGCTGACGGCAGACCTGGCGGCGGACCAGGTCACCGTGCTCTTCGGCGGGCAACTCAGCGTCAACCCTGCGGTGACCCTGACCCTGGAGGACGGCAGCGGCACCGACCTCGACGTGAACAGCGGCGGCGCCTTGGCGGTGATGGGCACGGGCCTGGTGTTCGGCCCGGGGAGTCTCCTGCTGGCGGCCGGTGCCAGCCTGCAGATCGGCGCCAGCGCTGGCATCACCTCAGTCGGCGCGACCGGCAGTATTCAGACCGGCAGCCGCAGCTTCGACCCCGGCGCCAACTACACCTACAACGGCCCGACGGCCCAGGTCACCGGAGATGGCCTGCCCACCACCCTCACCGGTAATCTCACCGACGCCAACAGTGCCGGGCTGAGCTTGACCAGCAGCCTGACCCTCAACCTGCCCAGCGTCTGCACCGTCAACAACGGCGCCACGCTGACCCTGGGCACCTCCACCATCGGCGGCTCCGGCACCTTCACCCTGGCCAGTGGTGGCACGCTGCAAATCGGCTCGGCCGAGGGTATCGTGGCTGGCCTGGCCGATACCACCCATGGGAATATCCGCACCACCACCGCCCGAAATTTTCCCACCGGCGCCAACTACACCTACAACGGCACCCTGGCCCAGGTCACCGGCAGTGGCCTGCCCGCAACCGTCAACCTCTTGACCAGCAGCAACACCGCCAGCAGCAATGCCGTCGTCTCCCTCAGCAACGACGTGACCGTCAGCACAACCCTGGCTTTGACCAACGGCGCCCTCGCTCTCGGGGCCCACACGCTGACGCTCAATGACGCCATCAGCCGCACCAGCGGCACCCTCACCGGCGGCAGCAACTCGGCCATCGTCTTCGCCGGCACCGGCTCGGCCGCCAATACCACCCTGCCCGCAGTCACCTCCGGCCTGCAGAACCTGACGCTCAATCGGGCCAACGGCATCACCCTGGGCGCTAGCCTGGAGCTCAGCGGCGGCCTGACTCTCACCAGCGGCAACCTGGCCACCGGGGCCTACCAGGTTAGCCTGGCAACCGCGGCGACCGCGACGCGCACCAGCGGCTGGGTCAATGGCACCCTGAAGAAAGCCTTCAACTCCGGCGCCAGCCAAGCCTTTACCTTCCCGATCGGCGGACAGAGCTACTACCGGCCGCTGGCCCTGGCGGGTCTGAACGTGACCACCGCCGGAACCCTGGCCGCCAGCGTGACCTCGACGGCGGGGGACCACCCGGAGTCCGCCACCTCCGGGATCGACCCCAACCATGACGTGACGCGCTATTGGACGCTCACCGCGGGCGGCGGCCTGCTGGTGGGCAGTTACGCCCTGACCTTGTACTTCGACGCCAGCGACGTGAGCAGCGGCGCCGACTGGAACTACTTCGTCGTGCGCAAGTGGAATGGCAATGCCTGGTCAACCACCGGCGCAGGCACTCTCACCAGCACCAGCAGCGCGGCGACCAGCCTGAACTCCTTCGGCGACTTCGTGGTCGGCGAGCCCCTGGCCAGCCGCCTGTTGGTCACCCTGCCCGGCCAAACCTTCACCAACGGCAGCGGCAACTCGGGCCCGGTCAGCTCCCAGACCGCCGGGGCCTCGTTCAATCTCAACCTCCGGGCGGTCGATCTCTTCAACACCGTGGACCCCACCTATGTCGGCCTCCACACGATCACCTACACCGGACCCGCCAATGCCCCCAACGGCGCCGCCCCGGTCTATACCACCAGCGTCCTCTTCACCAACGGCGAGACCGGCGACCTCGCCACCATCCTCAAACTGGCCGAAACCACAACGATCACCGCCACCAATGATATCCTCCCCGGCGTGGCCAGCGACCCCCTCACCAGCGCTCCTGCCGCCGCCAGCCAGCTGGCGTTCACCAGTTCACCGGTAACCGTGACGGCAGGCAGCGCTTCCGGCTCGATCACGGTGCAACGGCAGGATCCCTATGGAAACCCGAACACGACCGACGCCAGCCGGTCGGTCACGCTCGCCAGTAACTCCAGCGGCACCGTCACCTTTAACCCCGTTTCGCCGCTCTCCATCACCAGCGCCTCGAGCAGCACCAGCTTCACCTACACGGATACGAAAGCCGGAACCCCGACCGTCACCGCCGCTAGCACCTCGCCCAGCACCATTACCTCGGCCACCCAGCAGGAGACCGTCAATCCGGGCCCGGTGGACGCGACCACCTCCACCCTGCTAGCCTCCCCCACCTCGGTGGCCGCCGATGGCAGCGCGACCTCCACCATCACGGTCACCTTGAAGGACGCCGCCGGCAACCCGCTCCCGGGTAAGTCCGTCTCCCTCGCCCAGACCTCCGGCGCGGGCACCCCGACCATTACCACCGTGCTGAATGTCACCAACCCCTCGGGGCAAGGAAGCTGGACCGTGAAATCCACCACCGCCGCGGTGGATGTCTTCACCGCCACCGATACCTCCGCTGACGTCACCGTCAGCCAAACCGCCACCGTGACCTTTACCGCCGGCGCGGTGACGCACTACCGTGTCACCTTCTCCTCGCCGCCGTTCTATGCCGGAATTCCCTTCACCACCTACGCCACGGCCAAGGATGCTTACAACAATACGGTCACTACACACTCTGCCACCGTAAGCTTCAGCAGCACCAGCTTGACGCTGAAATGGGACTCCGATGGGAGTGGGTCCTTTGACAAGGTCGGGCTCGACATTCAGAAGGCCACCGTGGACGGGGTTGCCGCGATCAGCACCAAAGACGATACCTCTACGGCGCTCATGGGCGTAACCGTGACCGCTGACGATGGGACGTACAGCGGCACCTCATCTGCTATCGATATCGACATCGCCGCCGGCGCCTATCATACCAAAGCCAGCGGTGATTGGAGCACGTATGGCTCCGTCTGGGAGACCTGGAATGGGAGTTCCTGGGTGAGCGCCAGCGCCGCACCTACCTACACCGATGGCGTGATTATGGTGCGGTCGGGTCACGCGGTGACGGTTGCAGCTGACGTCTCTGTCGACCAAGTCCACATCGAGAGCGGCGGGTCCATCCTCGTCTCCAACGGCCGGGTCTTGACGGTGGTGTCTAACGCGCAGCCCGGCCTGGAAGTCTACGGCACGCTGAACAACAACGGCACGGTCACCGTGAACTCGGGCGCCACGCTCTACGTCTATGACAGCGGCGTCATGGACAACACCGGCACGGTGAACTCCGACGGGGGCAGCTACGGGAACCTCACGTTCTACGGCGGCACCTACAAGCACAGCTTCACCTCCTTGGCCGGCGCCATCCCGCTCGCGACCTGGACCACAAATTCTCAGAAATCCACCTGCCAGATCACCGGCTACACCAGCAACACCGGTACCCCGGGCGGCTTGAATCAGAGCTTCCAAAACGTCGTCTGGAACTGCCCGAGCCAGACCGGCGCCATCAGCCTGGGCGGTGGGTTCGCCACGGTGGACAGCTTCACCGTCAGTAGCACCGGCTCGGGCTCCATCGCCCTGGCCGCTAACCTCAATGCCACCACCCGAGTCACCGTGGGAAGCGGCGCCAGGCTTGATGGCGGCACCTACACCATCAGCGGCGCTGCCTTCGATCTGCAAGTCGGCGGCACCCTCGGCATCGGCGCGGCCGACGGCATCCTCTCTGCCACCGCGTTTGGCAACATCCAGACCACCACTCGCCATTTCTCGTCGGGGGCCAACTACATCTACAACGGCAGCGCGGCTCAGGTGACTGGCAGCGGCCTGCCGGTGACCGTGCATGGGCTGACCGTCAGCAACAGTGCCGGCGTGACCCTGAGCGCGGACGTCGTCGTCAACGATACCCTGACCCTGACCAGCGGCGCCCTCAGTCTCGGCGCACACACGCTCACGGTCAATGACGCCATCACAACCACCGGCGGCTCGCTGACCGGCGGCGCAACCTCGGCCATCGTCATCGCGGATAACGGCACCGCGGCCAACACCACCCTGCCGACCGTCTCGGGCGGCCTGCAGTACCTGACCGTCAACCGCGCCAATGGCGTCACCCTGGGTGGCGCCGTGACGGTTACGGGCACCCTCACCCTCACCAGCGGCAACGTCAGCAGCGCCAATAACCTCAGCCTTGGCAGCGGCGCTAGCCTCGTGCGGGCCACGGGTAGCCTGTCAGGCACGCCAACCTTCAGCGGCACCGTCAACGTCACCTACACCGCCCCCGGCGTGATCACAGGCACAGAGCTGCCCACCGCGACGGGCAACGTGCTGCAAGCGCTCTCCTTCAACCAGGCTTCGGGCACGGTCACCCTCGCCGCAGACGTCACCGCCAATGGCACGGTCACCCTCGCCGCCGGTGCGACGTTCGCAGACGGCGGCTTCACGCTCACCGCCAAGGGAAATATGGCGAATGCGGGCACCGCCAGCGGCGCGGGCCGGATCGCGTTGGCCGGCAGTATCAGCCAGACGGTTTCCGGTACGGGCAGCTACAGCAACCTGGAGTTGAACAACGGCGCGGGCGCTTCCCTGACCGGGGCCAGCACCGTCAACGGCACCCTGTTCCTGACGGCGGGCACCCTGACGAATGGGGTGAACCTGACCCTGGCCAACGGCGCCACCATCTCCCGCGCCGTGGGCGCCTTGGGAACCGCGCCGACCTTTGGGGCCACCGTCAACCTGATCTACACCGGGACCACCGGCGTCACCGCCGCCAACGAGATGCCGGCCGCTGCCTCCGTTCTGAACAACCTCACCCTCAGTTACGCCTCGAGCGCGACCCTGACCCTGGCTGCGGACGCGACCGTAAACGGCCTCCTGACCCTCGGCGCCAACTCGACGCTGGCTGACGCTGGCTACATCCTCACCGCCAAGGGCGATGTCACGAACTCCGGCACACACAGCGGCACCGGCAATATCCGGCTCGACAATCCCGCCAGCCAGACCCTCTCTGGCTCGGGCACCTACGGCAACCTGGAGCTCTACCAGGGCTATGCGGGCCTGAACGGCAGCCCGACCATCAGCGGTACCCTCACCCTGTCCAGCGGCGGCCAGTTCGTGGTCGGGGCCAACACCCTCACCCTCACCGGCCCCGGCCTCGCCGGCACCCCAACCAACCTGACCGCCAACGCCTTGTCCAGCCTCGTCTTTGCTGGCAGCAGTGTGAACCTCCCGAGCAGCGTCACCCAGCTCAATGACCTGACGCTCGCCAACAGCAATGGCCTAACCTTGACAGGCAACCTGGAGATCGACGGCACCCTCACCCTGACCAGCGGCAACCTGACCACCGGGGCCTATCAGGTCAGCCTCGCGACCGCGGCGACCTGGACGCGCACCAGCGGCTGGGTCAACGGCACCCTGAAGAAAACCTTTAACCCCGGCGCCAGCCAATCCTTCACCTTCCCCATCGGCGAGAACTACTACCGGCCGGTGGCGCTGGCGGGCCTGAACGTGACCACGGCCGGAACCCTGGCCGCTAGCGTGACCTCGGCGGCGGGAAACCACCCGCAGATGGCTACCTCCGGCCTCAACCCCAGCCTTGATGTGACGCGCTACTGGACGCTCACCGCGGGCAGCAGCCTGGTGGTGAGCTCCTACGGTGCCACCTTTACCTTCGATGCCACCGACGTGAGCAGCGGCGCCGACTGGAACCACTTCGTCGTGCGCAAGTGGAACGGCAGCGCCTGGTCGACCACCAGCACCGGCACTCGCACCAGCACCAGCATCGCGGCCATCGGCCTGAACTCCTTCAGCGACTTCGTCCTCGGCGAGCCCCTGGCGAGCCGCCTGTTAGTCACCCTCCCCGGCGAAACCTTCACCGATGGCAGCGGCAACGCGGGGACAGTCAGCAACCAGACCGCTGGCACCGCGTTCGACCTCGCCCTGAGAGCCGTGGATAGCTTCAATACCGTCGATGCAAACTATGCAGGCACCAAGACGATCGCCTACAGCGGCCCGGGCGGCTCCGGCGGCAACGCCCCGGTCTATACCACCAGCGTCACCTTCAGCAGCGGCCAGGCAACCAGCGTTCCCACCACCCTCAAACTGGCGGAAACCACCACCATCACGGCCACGGATAGTCTCCTGACCGGCCTGCCCAGCTCGACGCTGAACGTGACGGTGGCGGCGGCTAACCAGCTGGTGTTTACCTCCCAGCCCTCGCCCAGTACGGTGGCGGGGGTGCCCTTTGCGACGCAGCCGGTAGTCAAGATAGAGGACGCCTACGGCAACCTGGTCGTCTCTGGCCTGGACGCGACGCGAAGCGTGACCCTGACCCTGACCACGGGCACAGGCACCCTCGGCGGGACCCCCTCGATGAACGCGGTAGCAGGCGTGGCCAACTTCGCGGGCCAGGGCCTCAACCTCAACCTGGTGGGCGCCGACAAGGTGCTGACGGCAACCGCGACCCTGACGGCGGGGGTCACGACGACCACGACCAGTCCGGACTTTGCAATCACTCCCGGAGCGCTGCATCATTTCGCCGTGTCTACGCCCAGCACGCAGACCGCCGGAACCGCGTTCAGCCTTGCCTCCATCACGGCACAGGACGTCTGCAACAACACCGTCCCCAGCTTTGTCGGCACCGTCGACCTCACCGAAACCGGCGGCGGAGCGGGCGGTACGGTCTCGCCGCTGACCTCAGACGCATTTGTCGCGGGGGGGCGCTCGAACCAGAGCGTCACCCTGAGCCGGGCGGGTTCTGGGGTCACCCTCACCGCGACCAATCACGACGGAAGCGAAACGGGACTCAGCGGCACGTTCACCGTCAACGCGGCAGCACCAACCAAGCTGCAGATACTGCTGCCGGGTGAGGTGGCAACCCCGGACTCGACTAGCGGTAAGGCCGGCACGCCCACGGAGCAGACGGTGGGTATGCCAATCAGCAGCGGCGTGGTGGTCAATGCCGTGGACCCCTACTGGAACGTGGTCAGCAGTGCCACGCCGAACGTGACGATCAGCAGTTCCGACGGTAGCGCGACGATCGCGGATGACAATGGCGGGACGCCTGGCCACCTCACCCTGGTGAACGGCACGGGGACGCTCTCGAGCTTTACCTTCATGACGGCGGGTATGCGCACGATCACGGCCACCGATGCGGCCTCCGGGTTGACGTCCAACACCAGCCCGGAGGTCTTGGTGAGTAAGGTCAAAGCACCGACCACCCTCACCCTGGTCTCCTCGGCCAACCCGTCGAACCCCGGGGCGAGCGTGACCTTCACCGCCACGCTCTCGGAGAACGCGGCCACGGGCACGGTGACCTTCAAGGACGGGGCCGCCACCCTGGGCACCGGGACCCTGAGCGCCGGCGTCGCGACCTATACCACCAGCACCCTGAACACGGGCATTCACAGCCTCGCCGCGACCTACGCCGGCGATGCCGACTATGCGGCCTGCACCAGCAACACCTTGACCCAGGCGGTAAAGGCGACCACCACCCTCGCCCTGATCTCCTCGGCCAACCCGTCGGTCGCCTGGGTCAGCGTGACCTTCACCGCCACGCTCTCGGAGAGCGCGGCCACGGGCACGGTCATGTTCAGGGACGGGGCCACCCTGCTCGGCTCGCCGACGGTGGTCGCCGGCGTCGCCTCCCTCGTCACTAACGCCCTGAGCGCGGGCAGCCACAGCCTGACCGCGGAGTACTCCGGCGATGGCTTCCACACCGCGAGCACCAGCAACACCCTGACCCAGGTGGTGACCTCGTCGCCCACGCTGGCGGTAATCGGGAGGTTCTGCGCGCTGCGTGAGACCTCCGGCCTCGTCATCCAGTGGGAGACTGTCTCCGAAGTCGGCTCGCTCGCTTTCAACCTCTACCGCGAAGACGCGGCGGCGGCGACCCTCACGCGCGTCACTACGGAAGCACTGTCCGCCGTGGGTGAAGCCCAGGGCGGAGTCTACCGCGCCCTCGAGGTGGAGGCGGCCCCGGGAGCAAGCTGCCGCTACCTGGTCGAGGAGTTGCAGGCCGATGGCAGTGCCCGGCGCTATGGGCCTTTCGAAGTACTGCTGCCAGTCGCGCTCGGCGGGGTCTCGGTGGCCAGCCTCGATGGCCCCGCTAGCGCCGTCACCGAGCCGCTACCGACCGCTGGGCAGCGCCCCGGCGACGAGCTGCTGCTGGGCGCTTGGCCGCATCCGGTTGACCCGCTCAAGACCGCCCGCGGCGCCTCCCGCGAAAGCGAGCTGGCGCAAGCCGCCGCCAAGGCCAGCACCAAGGCCGCCGAGACCTCTGCCATAGGCTCAAAAGCGCTGGCCAACCTGACCTCAAGGCTGCGGATCAAGGTCGCCACCGAGGGCCTCAAGTACCTCTCCGCCGCCACCATCGCCACCGGCCTGGGCAGCACACTTGCCGAGGTGCGCCAGGCGCTGCTGGCGCAGCAGTTGGAGCTCTCCTGCCAGGGCATTGCCGTCGCTTACGCCCCGGCGACCGACGGCGCCGGGCTCTACTTCTACGGGCGCGCCTACCGTTCGCCGTACACCATCGGCAATGTCTATTGGCTGCAGCCCGGGACCGGCCTCGTGGTCCCGCCCGCCAGCGTCGGCGCCGCTACGGGCGCCCCGCTCGGCAGCTTTGCCGAACGGGTTCACCGCGAAGAAGATAACGACTCCAGACCCGATCTCCTGGCCGCCGTGGAAGATGGCCTCTGGCTCTGGGGCCTGCTGCAATCGGATGTTGAGGAGTTTAGGACGCGCAGCCTGGAGGTTGACCTACCCGGACTGGCGACGGACGGCGGCCTCGCGACCGTCACCGTCCGTCTGCATGGCGCCAACAATACCGCGGCGGAGTTTGACCACGAGACCGCCGTCGAGGTCAAGGGAAAGCGCCTCGGCTCGAGTCCCTGGGATGGCCTCGTGCCGCACGAGGCCAGCTTCACCCTGGACGCCAAGGGCCTGCTGGCGGGGCGGAATACGGTCGTGGTGCGAGCCCTGGCGCCAGTCGGCTCAGTCGGCACGACCTCGCGCTCCTACCTCGACTGGGTCGAGGTGAGCTATCCGCGGCGCTTCGCGGCCTCGGGCAATAGCCTGGTCTTCGGCGTCAGCGGCGGCGCCAGCGTGGCAGTCAGCGGCTTCAGCTCGGCCGGGGTCATGCTTTTCGATATCAGTGATCCGGCCCGTCTGGCGCCGGTGTCCGGGGCGACAGTCGCCGCCGATGGCAAGGGTGCCTACACCCTCAGCTTCAGCGCGGCGCCGGGCGCCAGCCGCTACGCCAGCCTGCTGCCGACCGCGGCCGAAGCGCTGAGCGGCACCCTGGTGCTGCCCTCGGGACTACGTTCGCCGACGCTGGCGGCGGCGCACCTCATCATCGCCCCGCCGGAACTGCTGGCGGCGGCGCAGGCGCTGGCCGCTTACCGCAGCGCCCAAGGGCTGAACTCGCGGGTGGTCAGCCTGACCGACATCTACAACGACTTCAACCAGGGCATCCCCGAGCCCGGCGCCGTGACCGCCTTCCTGCGCTGGGCCGCGGCCAACTGGAGCGAGCCGCCGCGCTACGTCGTCCTGGCCGGTGATGGCACCACCGATTACCGCAACCTCAAAGGCATGAATGACAACCTCATGCCGCCCCTGCTGGCGCCTACCGCCTTCGGCCTGTTCGCCTCGGATAACGCCTTCGCCGACCTGACCGGCGACGGGCTCCCGGACCTCGCCATCGGACGCTTGCCGGTGATGACCGCGGCCGAACTCACCACCGCGATCAGCAAGATCGTCGCCTACGAGACCGCGGCCCCCCGCTCCTGGGCCTTTGACGCCGTGGTGGCAACGGACCGCCCAGACGACGGCGGCGACTTTACCAGCGAAGGCAAACGCCTGCTGGCCGGACCGCTCAACGGTCTCACCGTCAAGCGCGTCTTCCTGGCTGACCTCTCCCTGGCCCAGAGCCGTGAACTGCTGCTCAAGAGCCTCCGCTTCGGCGCCTGCATCACCAGCTGGACCGGCCACGGCGGCTTGGACCGGCTCAGCCGTGCCGGGGTGCTGACCACAACTGACCTCAGCGGCCTGGCCAACGCGGGGCGTCCCACCGTCCTGGTGGCCGCCTCCTGCCTCATCGGGCGCTTTGAGATCCCCGGTTACGACTGCCTGGCCGAACGCCTGCTGCTGCTACCCTCCGGCGGCGCCGTCGCCGTCTGGTCCCCCTCGGCGCTGTCCTACAACGAGGTCTCCAGAGCCCTGACCCAACGGGTCTACACCGAGGTTTTCGCCGGCGCCCGTGAGCGCCTGGGGGATGCCATCCTGGCCACCCTCCGCAGCTACGTCCCGCCCCCGGGCTCCGGTACCGCAGCACTCGATCCCCGCACCATCTACAACCTGCTCGGCGACCCGGCCCTGCAACTGCATCGCAAAGGACAGTGACCCGCCCCAGGCGCCCAGGCGCCGCCATATGGACTGCGGTGGCAAGTCCGCCCCACGGGCGAACGCGACACCGCTTTCGCGGGCGCCTGTCGCCCGCGCTGGAGGTCTCCGCCAAAGCGGCGTCGGCGACTCGCTACGGCGAGTCTCTGCCACCGCACTCCACCAGCCGCTGAGCCGTCGGCAAGTCTCATTCCGCTACGTCCGGCCCCAGCCGGCGGCCCAGCTGAACCCTGAACCCGGATCCGCCGCGACCGACGGGGGCGCTCCCCCTGGAGGACGAGCCGCCCCAGGCGCGCAGGCGCCCGCCATATGGACTGCGGTGGCAAGTCCGCCCCCCGGGCGAACGCGACACCGCTTTCGCGGGCGCCTGTCGCCCGCGCTGGAGGTCTCCGCCAAAGCGGCGTCGGCGACTCGCTACGGCGAGTCTCTGCCACCGCACTCCACCAGCCGCTGAG
>CAILKC010000956.1 GCA_903834675.1 uncultured Victivallales bacterium
AGGGAGACTGGCGGAGAGGAAAACAGGGTTCAGGGTCAGCCAAGCCCCCGGCTGGTGCCGGACCTACCGGAATGAGACGTGCCGACGCGGGTCCCATTCCGCTCCGGCCGGGACGTGCCGGATCGCCTGGAGGGCGGCCCTGCGTGGCCGCCGCGGCGCCGACGCAGCGGCGCCCTCCAACGCCCCCTCGTTCGCCGCGGCGGACGAGGGGCGGAATGGGAAGCGCCTGGTGTCCTACGAGGTTGCTGCAAGTCTCAGACAAGCCGGGGGCCCGGCTCAGCGCAGGCCGGCCCAGCCGCCATAGAGGTCTTCCCAGAACACGCCAATGGCCGGGCGCTGCGCCGCCGGGATGGTGTGTTTGAAGGGCAAGGTCCCCAGCGCACCCCAGTCGGCGAGGATGGCCGCGGTGGCCTGGGCCTGGGTGGCCAGGAGGTCGCAGGAGACCCGCGACAGATCGTCGTCGGGCCGGTGATGGAAGAAACGGCCCCCGCTGCAATTGCGCCGACTCAGCCAGACGCCGGGAACGCCGGCCACGGCAAACGGGAACTGGTCGGTGTAGGGGATCACCTCGCGCGTGACCGCGAGGTAGAGGTCGAGTTCGCGGAACCCCTTGACGATCCTCTGGATCATCGCCTCCGGACCGTTCGCGTTCAGTTCGGTCCAGCCGAGTAAGGACCCGCCGCCGTCAACGTTGAACATGAAGCGCCCGGAGGTCTCAATCTCGGCACGGTGCTGGCGGACGTACTCGGCACTGCCCACGGAGAGCTGCTCTTCGGCGCCGAAGCTGATCAGCCGCAGCGTCCGGCGCCGGGGGACAGGCGCCAGGACCCGCGCCAGTTCGAGCAAGGTGACCACGCCGACCCCGTTATCGTCGGCGCCCACGCTATCGGCCTGGGTGTCATGGTGTCCGCCGCAGTAGAGCACCCCGGCCTTCGGGTCGCTGCCGGGCAGGTCGGCGACCACGTTCTGCGAGGTCGAGCGCCGGGCCTCGGCGCGGACGCGGATGCGCGCCGCGGTTGCCCCGCAGCGTTTCCATTCCCAGGCGTCCATGAAGGCGACATTGAGAGTGGGCTTGGCGCCCAGGTCTTTGGTGTAGGAGGGGAACATACCGTCTGCCAACGGCGTGGTGCCCGGGTAACGGATGTCGACAAAGAGCAGAAAGGCCGGCTCCGCCTGCATCAGCCGCCGGTAGGCGTCTCGGGATTCGATGTGGCAGCCCAGGTGGACGACGGCCTTGCCGCGCAGGAAGGACAGGTCTTCGCGGGCATACTCCGTCGGCGCCTCAAAGAACACCAGCGGCGCTTCGACCCACGCTCCAGCGGTTCCCGGCGTACTGCTGAACAGCGAGCCCTGGAATGAGCGCCAGGCGCCCCCCATGAACACCTCAAGCGTCTGCTCGTCAACGCAGCGCTGAAAGACGGGGAAGGACTCGACCGTGACGCTCGCTCCGGCCGAGCGCAAGACCCCGGCCGCATAATCGGCCGCCTGGCGCTCCGGCTCGGAACCGGCCAGGCGCACGCCGATGTCCAAGGTCAGAACGCGGAGGTGCTGCTCGAGCAAGCGCGAGGATACCGCCAGGGGTGCTGTCATCCGTGATCTCCTCAGCCGGGACGGGGAAGGATCGAGGCCTCGGTCTCTTTCAGGGCCGCGAACATCTCACGGCCGGTCGACGCGGCGCGCAAGCGGGCCAGCAGTTCGGTGGTGTGACTCAGCAGGCACAGCCGCGCCAACACATGCAGGTGGATGCGGTCGTCCTGGCAACAGACCAGGAAGAGGATATCGGTCTTGCTGCCGTCCGGCGCACCGAACGGGATGGGGGACGGCGAGCGGCCGATGCAGACGAAGGAGTCCTCGAACATGTAGGGGTCGTGGAGGCGCGGGTGCAGGACCGCCGCCCCGCCTTCGATGCCGGTTGAGCAGAGTTCCTCGCGCTGGCGCAAACTCTCCAGGAGATCATCGGGGTCGTAGAGGTAGCCGGTATGCTCCGCCACCCCGGTCATGGCCCGCAACACCGCCGCCTTCGAACGGCCCTGCAACACCGGCTCCATGAACTCGGGATCGCTGAGTTCGGTGATGACCGGCGACGTCGGCGAGATATCGTGCTGACGCGCGATGCCGCGGCTGTGGTAATCGGCAAGATGCTTACCGCGCAAGCCGAGAATGCGCTGCCCGGACCAGGTCTTCAGCCGACCGCGCCGGAAGATCAGGCGCTCGCCCTGAGTTTCGCAGGGAATCTCCCCGCGCACCGCCAGGGCGCGGACGTCGGTCACGTCCAGATGCAGATACTCCGCCGCCTCCTCGAGGCTCATCACGCTGTGCGGCATGGCTGCTGCTCTCCACCGCCACCACGCCGCCGGCGCGCTGGCAGTGCCGGTAAGATACTGCACATCCCGCGGAAGGCACGGGAAACCAGGCGGGAGCCAGTAATGCCCGTGAAGATTGGCGCCCGGCTCTGAGGGCAGGCTTTGGAGGGCGAACCGGAATGGAACCGCGTCTAACCCTGGAGCCCGCGATGCCCAGCCCGTTCCGGGCGGGTTCGCGGTATCCCCCGTCTGCAAGACCGCCGTCCGCAAGACCCAGAGACGGCGGAAGCCCCGGCGGAGCCGGTGCGGACCGCCGACCTCCAGGCGGTCCGCCACGTTCTGGGCGAACCGGAAAGGAACCGCGTCTAACCCTGGAGCCCGCGGTGCCAGCGCCCGTTCCGGGGCCGCGGCGGCGGATCGCGGTATCCCCGACTCCTTTATCGCACCGAGCGCTTTTCTGGCTCGGTGGCTGGAACTTTCGGCTTAATGGAGTATTCTAATACCGCAATGCATAAAGGAGTGTGTTTGATGGCAGGATTGGTGAAGGTATCGGAAGCCGCGAGTCTGGGGTTGCATGCGGCGATGCTGCTGGCGCGCACGGAACCTGCCTTGGTGCGGACGCGGGATTTGGGGGAGCGGATTGGGGCCTCGCAGGCGCACTTGGTAAAGGTATTACAGAGTCTGAACCGGGCTGGGCTGATAGAGACAGCGCGTGGGCCGCGGGGCGGGGCGCGACTGGCGCGACCGGCGCCGCAGATCACGCTGCTGGAAGTGTATGAGGCTGTGGACGGACCGCTGGAGGCGGCCGAGTGCCTGCTGAAGCGTCCGGTGTGCGGCGGCTCGTGCTGCATGGTGGGCAAGTTGCTATACCGGATGAACCAGGAGGTCCGGCAGCACCTGGCGCGGACCACGCTGGCGGACGTCTGGTCTGCCGATCGGGCTGACGCGCCGGGCGCGGAGGCGCGGGCGTCGGGATGAAAGACAGGGAGCGAGCCGGAGCTGCCGAGCGGTTGTCCCAAGTCCGGGTTATCCGGGTCATTCGTAGTGAGTAGCGACAAGAGGACTGAACATGAAACGCGACATCGTCCGCATCGACCGCGACAAGTGCAATGGCTGTGGGAAGTGTGTTACGGCCTGCCACGAGGGGGCTATCCGCCTGGTGGCTGGCAAGGCCGAGTTAGTGGGTGAGATCTACTGCGACGGGCTGGGTGCCTGCGTCGGGGACTGCCCGACCGACGCCATCACGGTGGAATCGCGCGAGGCGGCGGCGTTCGACGAGGCGGCGGTGGGGGAACGGCAGCGCCAGCTCCAGGCCAAGGCGGCGGCGCCGCCCTCTGGAGGCTGTCCCGGCACGCGCGCTTTCAGCTTTGCTGGCAAGGCGGCCTGTGCCTGTCCGTCCGCGTCCCCGACGGCTGCTGCGGTGGGGGCCGGGCAACTGACCCAGTGGCCGGTGCAGTTGCGCTTGGTGCCGGTCAACGCGCCGTGGTGGGCGCAGGCTGACATTCTGCTGACCGCGGACTGCGTGGCGGTGGCCGTGCCGGACTTCCAGCAGAGCCTGCTAAAGGGTCGCAAGGTGGCGGTGCTGTGTCCGAAGCTGGATGATCCCGCGGGGTACGTGGAAAAACTGGCCGCCATTCTGAGCGAGAACGACGTCCGCAGTCTGACCGTGGCACGCATGCACGTGCCCTGCTGCGGCGGCATTGTGCGGATAGCGCAGGAGGCGGTGCAGCGTTCGGGCAAGGCGATTCCGGTGCAGGTACAGGTGTTTGATCACACCGGGGCGCTACAGGGTTGAGGATTGGGGCCGCCTGGGGCGGCCAGCACGTTGGGTGTCGTTCGTCAGGGCCAGAGTCAGAGTCAAAGCCAGAGTAAGGAGAGCGAAAATGAGCATGTTCTGTTACCAGTGCGAACAAACGGCCAAGGGTACGGGATGCACGCTTGCCGGCGTGTGTGGCAAGAGCCCCGAGGCGGCCGCCTTGCAGGATCTGATCGTGCACCAGCTCAAGGGGATCAGCGCCGCGGCGCACCGGGCCCGGAAGCTGGGCAAGATCGACCAGGCGGTGGACGTGGCGGTGATCCAGGGACTGTTCACCACGGTGACCAATGTCAACTTTGACAACGCCCGCCTGGCGGCCGTAGTGCGACAGTTGGCTGTCACCCGGAGTACGGCGCTGGCCTTGTACCAGGGCGCTTGCGCCGCGGCGGGGGCGAAGCCGGAGGCGCTGCCGACGGCGGCGCAGTTCCAGCCGGCCGCGGAGGTGGCCGGGATGGTGGCGCAAGGGACGGCGGTCGGCATCGCGGCACGGCTGACCGGCGCCGGCCCGGATGTCACCGGCCTGCAAGAGTTGCTGATCTACGGCCTGAAGGGCGCGGCTGCCTACGCCGACCATGCGCAGGTGCTCGGCAAGGAAGACCCGGCGGCCTATGGTCTCTTCCATGAGGCTCTCTCATACCTCGCCGACGATCCGCGGGACGTGCAGGGACTGACCGGCTGGTGCCTGCGTTGTGGCGAACTGAACCTGCGGGTCATGGAACTGCTTGACGCCGCCAACACGGGCGCCTACGGGCATCCGGAGCCCACCCGCGTGAAGGTCAGTCCGGTAGCGGGCAAAGCGATCTGCGTGTCCGGGCACGACCTGCGCGACCTGGAGGCCTTGTTGCAGCAGACGCAGGGTAAGGGCATCAACGTCTATACCCACGGCGAGATGTTGCCGGCATTGGCCTACCCCGGCCTGAAGAAGTACCCGCACCTGGTCGGCAATTACGGTGGCGCCTGGCAGGACCAGGCCAAGGAGTTCGACGCCTTTCCCGGCGCTATTCTCATGACCACCAACTGCATCCAGCGGCCGCGCGAAACCTACCAGGCGCGCATCTTCAGCGCCGGGCTGGTGGCTTGGCCGGGGGTGGCGCATATCTCCGACCGTAACTTCGCCCCGGTCATCCAGGCGGCCCTGGCAGCGCCAGGGTTCAGCGCGGCGGCCCCCTTGCAGGAAATCACCATCGGCTTCGCCCGCAACGCCGTCATGAGCGTGGCCGGCGCGGTCATCGACGCGGTGAAGGCGGGGGCGGTCAAGCACTTCTTCCTGGTCGGCGGCTGCGATGGCGCCAAGAGCGGGCGGAACTACTACACCGAGTTCGCGCAGCAGGTGCCGGCAGACTGCGTGATCCTGACCCTGGCCTGCGGCAAGTACCGCTTCAACAAACTCGACTTCGGCGACATCGGCGGCATCCCGCGCCTGCTGGACATCGGCCAGTGCAACGACGCCTACTCGGCGGTGCAGATTGCCGTGGCGTTGGCCAAGGCCTTCAACTGCGGGGTCAATGACCTGCCGCTCTCGATGATTCTGTCGTGGTACGAGCAGAAGGCCTGTGCCATCCTGCTGACCCTGCTGCATCTGGGCATTCGCAACATCCGTCTGGGGCCGACGCTCCCGGCGTTTGTGACGCCGGCGGTGCTGCAGGTCCTGGTGAACACCTTCAACATCATGCCGACGACGACCGCCGAGGCTGATCTGAAGGCGATTCTCAAGCGCTGATGGCGGCCTGCTCTTGCCCTCCAGGGGTTGTGCCGATGCCTTGGAGGGCAAGGCGGCGGGCTGCTGTTGCCCTTCAGTCGAGCCCCCACTAAGGCAGGCAGGCTCGGGGGATACCGCGAACCCGCCCGCAACGGGCTGGGCAGCGCGGGCTCCAGGGAAGGCACGCCGCTGGCTCGGGGGATACCGCGAACCCGCCCGCAACGGGCGCTGGCATCGCGGGCTCCAGGGAAAGCACGCCGCTGGCTCGGGGGATACCGCGAACCCGCCCGCAACGGGCTGGGCAGCGCGGGCTCCAGGGAAAGCACGCCGCTGGCTCGGGGGATACCGCGAACCCGCCCGCAACGGGCTGGGCAGCGCGGGCTCCAGGGAAAGCACGCCGCCGTCTCGGGGATACCGCGAACCCGCCCGCAACGGGCTTGGCAGCGCGGGCTCCAGGGAAAGCACGCGGGAGCAGCGCCAAACCCGCGAGGTCCGGTCGCTGTCTCTTTCTTGAAGCCCTGTCCGGTTGCGCTGGGGCGGGCGCGGGTTATGCTCTCGAGGGATGTGCCCGTGCCCCTGGAAGCCGCGGTGGGGGAGACTGGCAGGGACGGCGCGCGGCGAGGGTACGGGTTGTGGGTGACCTGACGCTGTGGGGTTGGCTGCTCGCGCTGCTGTGTTCGGCTTTGCAGGGCATGTCCAAAGCGGGCATCGCCGGGCTGGGCCTGCTTGGCACTCCTCTTCTGGTCTCCGTGTTCGGCGCCCGGCCGGCCATCGGCATCATGCTGCCGCTGCTGATCGTTGGCGACGTGTTTGCCGTGCTTTACTACCACCGCCACGCCAACTGGCGCATGCTCTCCAGGCTGATTCCCATCTCTTTTGCGGGGGTTGTGATCGGCAGCGTGATCATGCGTCACATCACGGACGTGGCCCTCCGGGTCAGTGTGGGGGTGATCATCCTGATCATGGTTCTGCTGGCGGTGCTGCGCAATCGGGGGGTCATCCCCGACGACAGGATTCCGAAGGGCTGGGGGACGGCCCTGGTCGCCGGGCTGGTAGCGGGGATCACCACCATGCTGGCGCACGCGGCCGGTCCGGTGATGCAGGTTTACTTTCTGGCCATGGGGTTGCGGAAGAACGAGTTCATCGGCACGGGCGCCTGGTTCTTCCTGCTGGTCAACTCCTTCAAGGTCCCCTTCTTCGTGGCCCAGGGGCAGATCACACGGGCGACGCTGGCCGTGGACCTGTACCTGGTGGCCGGCATCCCGCTCGGGGTCGCTGCCGGGATCTGGCTGGTGAACCGCCTGAGCCATCGCGCCTTCGTGATCTGGGTTGAGATCATGACCGCGCTGGCAGCCCTGCGGCTGGTCTTTGGGTAGTGCCGTAGGGCCGAGAGAACCCGGTCGGGAAGCCCTGACCTGCAGCGATTGTGTCGGGCCCGCCGTGACGTTACATTCATATGTCCTGGCCCCATGTAAGCAGGAACTCTTGAAGCCCTGGTTTTGGGCGCCACCACTCTCACGAAAGGAGCGCTGATGTGGTTTTGGCGGCGACGTCCGATCAATCCTGGCCCCGTCGTGCTCCTGGAGCCGGCGATGGGTGCGGTCACCCCGCCGTTGCAGCAGTTTCAGTTGCCGGAAGTCTCCGTCACTAACTCCGGCCCGCCGGACGAGGATGGCCTGAGCCAGCCAGAAGGTGCCGGGTGGAATCCGCAGATGCTGAGCCCGGACCGCAGCTTCCCGCAGGCTGTGGTGTTCCGCTGGTTGCCACCGCCCGCGCTGCGCGGCGCCGTGCGCTACGATGTTCAGATTGGCCCTGATGCGGAGCTTTCCGCCCCGTTGGTGGTGCGAGACCTGGCTCAGCCGTTCGCGCGGGTGCGTCATCTGCTGGTGGACTGCATCTACCACTGGAAGGTTATCGCCTTGCTCAGCGGCGAGCCGGTGGCCGAGTCGAGAACGTCCGTTTTCCGTACCCATCCTGCTCTGCCCCGCTGGATACGGGTGGCGCACCTCACGAACGTGCGCGACCTGGGCGGCTGGCCGGTCGCCGGAGGGCAGCGCGTCCGCCAGGGCCTGGCATACCGGTCGTCCGAAATGAACGGTCACCTCAGCCTGAGTAGCGAAGGAGCGGACACGCTGCAGAGAGAGCTGGGCATCCGCACCGATCTGGATCTTCGCGGCCCGGACGAGGAGCCGAGTCCGGCGCTTGCCGAGCAATTTGTGTGCCATGTGAACATTCCGGTCCTGCCTTACGACCGCATCCTCTTGCCCGAGATGATGACGGCCTATGCCCGGATTTTCGAGACCCTGGGCCAGGCGAACGTCTACCCGGTCCTGATGCACTGCTGGGCCGGGGCGGACCGGGCGGGCACGGTAGCGTTTCTGCTGCTGGCTGCGCTGGGGGTGGAGCTGCGGGATCTCGAGAGGGATTACGAACTCAGTTCGCTGTCTCTGTGGGGAGAGCGCTCGCGCCACGGTCCGGCCTTTCAGGCTTTGCTTGGCGCGTTGGCGACCTATTCACGCTCTCCGGCCGACTCGGTGAATACGCAGGTGGCGCAGTACCTGGGCGCCGCGGGGGTCAAAGGCGAGACCCTGGAGCGGCTTCGGCTGATGCTCCTGGAGCCCGTCCCGCCGCCCCTGGCGTCGGCCGAGACGGAGTAACAAAAAGCGACCTGTGCAATAGGGAAGTCCGCCTGGAGCGCTGAAGGCGCGCGGCCATACCAGCCCAGGGCAACGCCCTGGGAATAGGACGGTTATGGGTTTGAGCCCTGTAGGGGCGAGCTATCTGCCATACCTCCGCACCGAGGCCGCATGGTCCGCCCCTTCAGGGCTCAATCCGCGCTGTGGACGGGTAC
>CAILKC010000957.1 GCA_903834675.1 uncultured Victivallales bacterium
ACCTCCGGTCATGGGGTTCAGGAAACGGCGAGACGGCGTGACGGGGAAACGGCGACTGGAGGAGACGGACAGGGAGACTGGCGGAGAGGAAAACAGGGTTCAGGGTTCAGCCAAGCCCCAGGCTGGTGCCGGACCTACCGGAATGAGACTTGCGCCGCGGTTCCTATTCCGATCCGGCCGGTACGCGCCGGATCGCCTGGAGGGCGGCTCTGCGTGGCCGCCGCGGCGCCGACGCAGCGGCGCCCTCCAACGCCCGGAGTCCGCCGGGGGCGACTCCGGGCGGAATGGGAAGCGCCTCGTGTCATAAGAGGTTGCTGCAAGTCTCATACAAGGGCTGCGGTCTCGTGTCCTGGGTGTGGTGATTTGAAGTCAGGTCGGCAGTCCCATGCCACCCTGACGGCTGCGCACCTGCCGCACGCGGTCGAAGTAGTCCGGCAAGCGTTCCACCTCGAACTCGCGGATCAGTTCGTCCACCTCCAGGCCTTTCTTGAGGCTGGTGATGACGCAGGTAGCTTCCAGGCGCATGTCCTCGACCCGCACGTCGCCGGGGTACTTGGCCAGCATCTTCTCGATCTTGCCCATATTGCCATCCATGTGGACCACGCGGCGGTTGAGGTTGAGCGTGGTGGTGGTGCAGGGGAGGATGTCGCTGGTGCGGCCGACCGTAGCGCCGGTGCAGTCGATGACGCGGTTGTCGGGGTACCAGGTGCAGCCGGCTACGGCCAGGCCGTAGCGGATGGCCCAGTGGTCCAGGAGACGCCCGCCGGGGAAGGCGGACGAGAACAGCAGCAGTTCGACGTTCTGGCGCTGGTACAACTCTCCGAGTTCAAGGAAGTTGATATCGAAGCAGATCGCGGCGCCGATCCGGCCGAAGTCGGTATCGAAGGCGGTCGGCGCGGCTCCCGGGGTGATGCCGCCCTTGATCATCTCTTCGGCCATCGGCGTGGTCTTGTCGTAGGTCCAGGCCAGCTTTCCGGCGCGGTCGAGCAGGACCAGACTATTGTAGACCCGCGGTCCATCCTGGCGGTACATGCCGAAGGCGACATAGAGCCCATGCTTACGGGCGGCCGCCGCGAGTTCCTCGGACACGGGCCCGGGGACGGTCTGGGACGCCTCTGTCACCGCCTTGACCGAGCACTCGCGAGCCGGGGTGGCGAAGACCTCGGAGAAGAGTACCAGATCGGCGCGGTCCCGGGCGGCGCGGGCAATCTGCTCCTTGGCCTTGGCCAGAATCGGGCCGGGGTCGTCCTTGTCCGTCACCCGACGGGCTACGGCAAGCGCAATGCGGGCTTCTCGCATGGGTGTTCTCCTGAAGTTGGCTCGGCGGGACCCTCGGCCTCACGCCAGCGGGTCGGCGCTGAAGCGCAAGATAGCCGTGCTTGAGGGCGGGGCAAGGCGGCGTGGACTGCGGCCAGGGCTTCGTCTTCCGGCGCGGCCGGGTGCGTCGGGGTTTGGGGTCTCGTCTTGAGGCGATCCGGTAACGTGATACATTGCGGGCCTGAAATCCGCGACGCCAGGTTCGAGTGCTGGGGGAAATGAGGAAGCTGTCTCAGGCCGCTCTCAGGTCATCATGCCCCCCTACGCCCCACATCCTCTGGCGCCCGAGTCTCAGCGCCTGCCCCTGCTGGTGGCAGCGCCGATGGCAGGGCTGACGCACAGCGCCTTCCGGCGGCTTCTGGGCGAGTTGGGCGGTTGCGACCTGGTCTACACCGAGATGCTGGCCGGCACGCGCCTGCTGGTGGAGCGTCCGGACTCCTCCTACCTCCGGCGTCGCCCCGGCGATGGGCGGGTGGTGTACCAGTTGCTGCTGCGCGACGCACGGCGCATCGAGCAGATCGTCGACCGTTTGCGGCCCTGTGCCCCGGACGGCCTGGACATCAACTGTGGCTGCCCCGCGGCGGGTGTTCGCTTCATCGGCGGGGGCGCGGACCTATTTGAGGACGGCGCCCGTCTCGACGCGGTTCTGGGCGCGGTGCGTCGGGCCTGGAGCGGTCCGCTGAGTGTCAAGATCCGGCTGGGGCGGGCGCCCGAGGCGCACTGGCGCGAGCGCTTGCTGGACCGGCTGCGGCGCATCCGTGCTGCCGGCGTGGATAGCCTCACGGTCAACCCGCGTTTTGCGGTGGACCGCCTGACCCGGCCGGCGCGGCATGATCTGTTGCCGTGGATTTGCGCTGCGGCTGGCATTCCTGTGCTGGCCAACGGCGACATTACGGGTCCTGAGACGCTGGCCGCGCACCCGGAGTATTTTGCCGACTGCGCCGGGGTGATGCTGGGGCGTATGGCCGTGGTCAGGCCGTGGGTTTTTGCCGCCTGGCGGCACGGCGCGGGGTACGAGCCGCCGGCGGTGAGTGCTGTCTGGCGCCGCCTGGCGGCCTACATGCAGGAGGACTTCCCGCCCGAGCGGCTGGCGTTGCAGTTGAAGCATTTTACGGGCTGGTACTCCCGTAATTTCGTCTATGGTCACCTCCTGGCCGGGCAGGTTCGCCACCTGCGTGACACGGCAACGCTGATGCGGCGCATGGAGGATTTTCTGGCCAGTTCTCCGGCCGTGGTGCGGACGCCGCCGTTGTACGATCTGTAGGATGAACGCCTCAGTGGAGTCTGCCGCCTGGCCACCAGGCGGTCCGCCACGGTAGAGAAGCGCTCGGAAGCCCCGCCGGGCCGCACCGGCGTCAAGCTGTACTGTGGGGGCGCAAAGCTGTGTCAAGCCACAGCAGTCCAAAGCTTGGCCTGTCGGCCGGCGCGGTCTGGGACTGAGTTCGGACGGCGCCCGGATTCCTTGGACTGCGGCGGCCGAAGGCCTGACAGTGCCGCTCCCGGGAAGAAACCCTGTGCGCCCGCCTTCGCCTTGCGCATCACGGGCTGAACTACGCCGAGGCCCCCGCTGGCGCCGGGTACTGGCCAAATTCCTTGGCGGCCTCATAGAAGGCGACCACGTTCTCGATGGGCGTGCCGGGAGCCAGGTTGTTGGCTTCACGCAGGATGAAGCGCCCGCCCTCCATCACTCCTGAGGCGCAGATGCGGCGCACCTCTTCCCGGATCGCGGCGGGGGAGCCGTTTTTCAGCAGCATAACCGTCGGCCCGCCGCGGATTTCGACCTCTGGCCCCAGGTCGCGGCGCAGGGCGCCAAAGTCCACGGGGAAGCCGGTGTCGAAGGACATCACCCGCAGGCGGTCGCGCAGGAAGCGGAAGTGCCGCGTGGCATCGCCGCACAGGTGGATCGAGATGGGGCCGCCGTCGCTGAACGCCTCCACGATGCGGCAGTGGTAGGGGAAGATGTACTTCTCGTACTGCGCGGTTGAGAGCAGGGCGATGGCGTCATCGGCAAAGCCGTAGGGCCGCCGGAATTGGCCCTCATCCGGGGCGCCGGGAAAGCGCTTCCAGCGCCACTGGCGGATGGCTTTGATGCGGGCGATGATGTGGTCGGTGACGAAGCCCATGAGGTCGTGGAAGTAGCCCGGGTCATCCAGCATGTCGATGCAGACCTCGGTGGCGCCGCGGAGCTTGTAGGCGAGGTCGAAGGGGCCATCGGTGCCTTCTCCCGGCAGGGCTCCAGGCGGGAGGACGGGGCGTCCCTCGAACTCCAGTCGCGGGCATTCGTGCTGCATGTATTCAAAGAACTCGAGGGCGCGGGCCAGCAACGTGCCGCTCCAGGGCGGGTCCGGCGGCTGGAGTCGGTAGAGCTTTCGTTTGTCGTCCTTGAGGATTTCCAGGGTGTCGGGGACGTCATTGCCATGGCAAACCAGGGGGCAGCCCATCCAGCCGGCCTCGTAGGAGTTCTGGAAGTCAATGGTGATCTGCCAGCCTCGGGTGGGCGGCCCCATTTCCTGGTCGCAGAGGAGGTTATGGCGTACCCAGCGCTGGTAGGCGAGTTGGCAGCGGATCTGGGCCTCGGGCAGGGTGAAGAAGTCCGCGAAGGTGTAGCCGGTGTGGTTGATTGCTGGGTTGCCGAAGAGGTTACGGATGCTGCCGGACACCGAGGTTGGCACGCGGCAGGGCTGCCGCTTCCGGTAGGCATCCCAGACCCGGCGGACGTCCTCGTTGTGCTGCTGAAAGTCCACTTTCTGCGCGAGAGTAAAAGCCATGTTGGCCAGCCCTTCCGTTGCCGCCGCGGTCCACCTCTTCCGGTCCGGTCCATGGGTTCACGCTTCCGTCGGTCTTTGGACACTACACGAGCCGGCGGCGGAATACGAGTCTGGCGGAGCCGGGGCTTTTTCAAGAAAGAGACCCCCGCTGGATCTGGCAGGCGTCTGGCCTGACCCCGCTTGCCTCCCTGGAGCCCGCGATGCCCAGCCCGTTTCGGGCGGGTTCGCGGTATCCCCAGAGACGGCGGAAGCCCCGGCCGTGCCGGGGC
>CAILKC010000958.1 GCA_903834675.1 uncultured Victivallales bacterium
CTCCAGCCAGGGTGGCGCTCCACGAAAGTGTTTGCGCGCTGTTGCTACCGGCCGACTCCCGCTCCCTGGCGGCGTGCCGCCACCGCGTCTCTGCGGTCGCGATCCTGGCCAGCTACTTGAATCGCCTTTCTAACACTCGTCACCATAGCCTCTTGCGTACCCATCCGGCAATTAGATAATTTCTCGATCCAGATGAGAAAAACGCTACCTGTGCAATAAGGATGGGCCGAGGTATTCAGCCCCAAGGGGGCGTTTCGGGCGCCCAGGGCAACGCCCTGGGTACCCGTCCACAGCGAAGATTGAGCCCTGAAGGGGCGAACCATGCGACCTCGGTGCGAAGGTAGGGCAGATAGCTCGCCCCTACAGGGCTCAAACGCATAGCCATTCTATTCCCAGGGCGTTGCCCTGGGCTGGTATGGCAGCGCGCCTTCAGCGCTTCAGACGGACTCTCTTATTGGCTCGGGGCCGTTCCCACGCTGCCAACGGGATGCTGTCGCCGCCCACCAGCAGGGCACGCTTGGGCTTGAAGGCCTCGACAAAGGCGCCGAGACCGGGCAACGCCTCGGGGGCGCGCCCGCTCTTGACCTCGATGGCGATCAGCGTGCGTCCCGCCCGCACCACGAAATCCACCTCGCGGTTGCGCTCGCGCCAATAGAAAGCCTCGCAGACGCCGCAGGCCGCTGCATTGGCCAGGTGCGCGCCCACGGCGGATTCGGTAAGCCGACCCCAGAACTGGCGGTCGGCAAGAGCCTCTTCGGGGGAGAGGCCGGACTGGGCCGTCAGCAGCGCCGTATTCAGCACTTGCAGTTTGGGGCTCGAGCCGCGCTGGCGCACGCTGGCGCCAGCGTACTTCTGCAATCCCGTCAGCATCCCCGCGCCGCCGAGCAGTTCGAGGTAGTGTGCCAGGGTCGTCGCGTTTCCGGCATCCTGGAGCTGCCCGAGCATCTTGGTGTAGGAGAGGATTTGTCCCGAATACCGACAGCCAAGCTCGAAGACGCGCCGCAGCAGAGCCGGCTTGTCCACGCGGGTCATCAGCAGGACGTCGCGGGCGATCGTCGTCTCGACCAAGGCATCGAGCACATAGCGCCGCCAGCGACGCGGGTCTTCGCTCAGCGGCGCCGCGCCCGGATAGCCGCCGAAATACAGATATTGAGTAATTTTACTCAGCCAGTCGGGCAAATCAACCTGAAGCCCGTCAGACGGGGCCCACTGGAGGGTGAATGAGGTCGCCGAAGCGATGCTCGTCGATCAGGGTGGAGAGACCCTACAACTTCAGCCGCCGCCGCAGGGGAAGGCCAGCACGTCCCAGTCCTCCTGGCGCAGCCTCTCGCCGAGCACGTTCAGGTTCTCGGGCTCGTCGTCGATGATCATCACGGTCACGAGGGCAGGGGAGAGCATTACCGTACCTTTCCCTTGGCGGCCTCCAGGAGGCGGAGCAGACGGTCGTAGTCGTAGGCGTCAACCAGGACGCGAATGCTGGCGGCGAGCCCGGCGTCCGTCGGCGCGATCAGGGCCACCAGGTCGCGCAGTTGCCGGATGTCGCCGCGGCGC
Organism: uncultured Victivallales bacterium; assembly: GCA_903834675.1. Next base: position 1,552 of record CAILKC010000958.1, read on the forward strand.
AGAGCCTGTTCGAGGCCCTGCCGCGGCTCGGTCGGCAGGCGCGCCAGCGCCTCGGGGTCCAGGACCGCGGGCGCCGTGGCAGCCGGGACGAGGGTGGACACCTCGTCATAGTCGAAGCGCACCGCGGCCACTCGCGCAATTTCCTCCATGAGCGTCGCGCGGCGCACGGGCTTAGCGACGTAGCCATCGGCTCCAGCGGCCCGCGCCTGATCGCGTTCGCCGGCAAAGCCGATCGCGGTTACGGCCAGGATCCGGATCTCACTCCCGCCGGGGAGGGCGCGGATATGACCGATGGCGGTGTAGCCGTCCATTCCAGGCATGAGTTTGTCAAGTAGCACCAGGCCAATCGGCGGGGTTTGGCGCAGGCGCTCCAGAGCCTCCTCCGCACTGGCCACGGCTTCGACCGGGAAGCCGACTGACTGCAGCAGGGCGAGCAGCACGTCGCGGTTCGCGAGGTCATCGTCCACCACCAGGATGCGGCAGGCGTCTTGTCCGGGGGCGAGCCGCCGCACGCGCTCGACCACGGCGCCCTTCGCCGGGTGCGCTTGGAAGGTAAAGCGGAAGCAACTGCCCTCCCCCAGGCGGCTGCTGGCGGTGACGTCGCCACCCATTCCGCGCGCGTAGCGCTGGCTCAGGGGCAGGCCGAGACCTGTACCTTTGCCAGCCTTCCGGCCAGCTTCGGCCAGATAGAAGATGTCAAAGACGCGCAGCAGTTCATCTGCCCCGATGCCGCTACCGGTATCCTCGACGTCGACCGCCAGCATGAACTCGCCCGCCGGGCGCTCGGCCAGGACGGTTGCCGTGAGGCGCACGCGGCCCTTCTGGGTGAACTTGAGCGCGTTGCCCACCAGGTTCACGAGCACCTGCCGGATCCGGCCCTGGTCGGCGTTGATGAAGCGTGGCACGTCCGCTGAGCAGGACAGCGTCAGCGCGACCTCCTGCGCCGTCGGCCGCTGGGCAAACATGACGCGCACATCCTCCAGCAGCTGGTGAAAGTCGAAGTTCGTCGGCGACAGCGGGATCGTGTTCGTCTCGCTGCGCACCAGTTCGAGCAGATCATTGATCAGTTGCAGCAGGTGTTCGCCGCTGCGGCTGATGGCGTGCAGCCGATGTCCGGTGGGGCAGGCCCGGCAGTCATGCTCCATGATCTGCGCGTAGCCGAGGACGGCATTGAGCGGCGTGCGGATCTCGTGCGACATGTTGGCCAGGAACAGGCTCTTGGCCCGGGCCCCCTCCTGGGCCGCATCGCGGGCCAGAGCCAAGCCCCTCTGCAACTCGCGGTTCTCGCGGTCGGCAGCGCGGCGAGCCTCGAAATGCGCATGCAACTGGGCCAGCAGCAGCAGGGACACTTCGTCGTCGCGCCAGAGCCGCTCTTGGCGCACCGCATCGAAACCCACAAAGCCCGTGCAGGCCTCATCCCCGAACAAGGGCAAGGTGACCAGCGAGCGGATCCCCCGCGACTCCAGCGCCTGCCGCAAGGGATCGTCCGCCGACAGCGCCGCCACGCTGGGGAGATGCACCGCCTCACCGCGCCGGTGCGCCGCCACCCACTCCGGGAACAGAGCGATGGGCACGGCTTGCAGATGGTCGATCTCCGGCGTGATGTTGGGAGCACACCACTCGTGGGTGTTATGCATGGTTCCAGCCCCGAAATCATACGCGAACAGGTAGGCGCGATC
>CAILKC010000959.1 GCA_903834675.1 uncultured Victivallales bacterium
GATGCCCGCTGGAGATGCGGTGGGCTCCACCGCCCGCGCCTGCGGCCAGGCGCCTCCCCAGGGGAATGGACCGGCCGCGGCTCGCGGCCACTGCCGACCCGACGGTCGGCGGTCCCAGGGATTAGCGCGGCCGTGGGCGGTCCAGAGGAGCTTCACCCTGGGTTCCGCCGGAGCCTACATTGAGCGCAAGAGCACCACCGCGGCCCAAACGCGTTGGCGCAACGCCGGGCCGCGGCGCAGGTCGTCGGCCGCCGGGACAGGAGTCGCCAGGAGCTTCTCTGCTGCGGGTCTCGAGGCCCGGTCCCCGCGGCCGCCTAGCACCCTCCAGGCGTCGGTGGCGGTGCTCTCGTTGGCACTGCGGACCGCGTCGCGCACCCCAGCGAGGGCGCTGTCGTCACCCAGGACTGCCAAGGAGATGGCCGCCTCCGCTCGCACACTGGCATCCCCATCCTTGAACGCCTGACGCAACATCGGTATGGCGCCGACGTCACCCACGATCCGCAGCGAACGGGCCGCCTGGGCCCGCGCCGAGGCATCCTCACATCCCAGCAATTGATCCAGCCACAGGAGTATGGCCGGGTTGCCGCGTATGGCCAGTCCGACCGCGACCTCATCCGCCTCGAACCCGTTGTCCGCCGCCGCCAGCTTCAGCACTTCCTGGCCCCCGTCGTCGCCCTGGCGCTTGAGCGCCCCAGCCGCCGCCCCGAGCACCCGGAAGCCCCAGGCATCCAAGCCGCCGGCCAGAACCGACCGCAGTTGCGCCACCGTGGTCCCGGCATTCAGCCCGGCCGCGGCCTGCAGGATCGCCGCCAGATCGTCCTCATCGTAGTCCTCGAGCGGCGCGCTCAGCAACTGGCGCACCACCGCGCCACCCGCTTCTGGCCCCATCCAGGACGCCGCTTCCGCCGCCACGCCGACGCCTTCGGCCTCGGTAGGAATGGCAGACGCCTTCAGCCACGCTCGCACGGTCTCGCCGCCATCAGCCTGCCCCGCCCGCAACCGCAGCAGTGCCGCATAGAGCCGGTCCGTCGGCCAGGAGTCTGGGTCACCGTCGCCGCCCAAGGCCTTTTGCAGCAGCCCCGCCGCCGCCTGCGGTTCCACCAGCGCCAGCGCCTCGAGAGCGTCGCAGCGCAGTTCCGGGAAAAGGTAGGTCGTCTGACCAGAAATGACCTCTGCCGGGCTGGCGTGCGTGGTCAGGAACGCCACCAGCCCTGCACGGGTCAAGACTATGGCTTCCCCAGCAGGCTTCCCCCCCGGGCGGCCGGTGAGGTCTCGCGGCGCGGGCGCCGACCGGGCCGTGGACTCGGGGCCGGGACGCCCGCCCCGCAGACCCAGATAGATGGCAAGGGCGGCTGCCGCCGCCAAAGCGGCACCCATGATGAGTGGGCGGAACCGGTCGGTCATGTCACCTGACTCCTAGTACTGAAAGAGGCGCTGCGGGGCCTTTCACCATACCGTGGCAGGTTGCAGACGCAAGAAGCGCAGGCGCGGAGGGGGGGGGCGAGAATGAGACCCCCCGCGGGATCTGGCAGGCGTCTGCCATGACCCCGCCAGTGGCCCTGGAGCCCGCGATGCCCAGCCCGTTTCGGGCGGGTTCGCGGTATCCTCAGTGTCCCTGGAGCCCGCGATGCCCAGCCCGTTTCGGGCGGGTTCGCGGTATCCCCAGTGTCCCTGGAGCCCGCAATACTGCCGCGCAGCGGCGCGCGTTTCCGCGGTGTCCCGCGTACTTTCGCGCACTTTCTGGCGGCGACGGCGCCCGCGCCAGCGGAGCGCCAGGGCCGCCAAACCGTCCGGCGCGCCCTGGTACCGCCGGGATTGGCCCAGCCTCACCCGTCCCGTGCCGCTCAGCGTCAACCACAGGGGCCATGGCGCACCTTGGCACGCTACCTGCTTTGGTGCGCCACGTATTCATGTAGTCGCGGTGCGCGGCCAAGGTGTCTGACGGGCCCGGCCCGCACGGCGCGGTCATTCATCGTCCAGAGGCACGTCGCCAATGGGGTGACCGGGCAAAGTCCACGGACAAAGGAGTAAGAGGATCATGGAGAACGAGGCCACGTCCATGAGAAAAGCCTGCCGCGCTTGGAGACCGTTCGCTGGAGCGGTTCTCGCGCTCGCCACCATGATCGGAATGCTCCCATCGGCGCAGGCCGGCTGGGATGGCAACATCGACATTCAGCTTGGCGAGACCTTCTCGGCCGAGTTCGTGAAGACCCCCCCGGGAACCGAGCTCCATCGCTTCTACTTCTATGCCCCTGCCGGCACGATCCTTGGCGCGACCTGGAGGACGACCTTCGGCCCTCTGGAGACCACCGTCGGACTCTTCAAGGGCGACGGGAGCGCCGTCGCCTTGGGCACGTCCCTCAGCCTCCCGACCAAGACGATCAAGAACCTGCGCCTCACCGAGTCGGACGAGTACTACCTCCAGGTCAAGTCCGTGAAGGGCGTTGGCGAGTACTCCATCAAGACCACCGCCAGCTTCCCGGGCAAGATCGGTCCCGTCACCAAGACCGCCGTGGCGACTGCTTTGCCGAAGGTGGCTACCTCGATCAGTTTTTCGGCCATTGCTGGCGCCTCGCTGTCCGCCACCGTGGTCAAGACCCCGAAAAGTCTCGCCGTCCCGTCTTTTGTTTCATTGCTGGGCCGCTATGGCTTGGTTACCCTCCCGCTTCCCAAGACCGTCAAGGCGGGCGCCAAAGCCGTCGTCCCGGGCAGCGTGCTGACCAAGCTGGTGCTGCCCTACTCCGGCGACTACACGCTGTCCATCGGGAATGCCGGCGTTGCGGGCGATGTCACCATCAGTGGCACGATCACCAGCCCCGCGGTGCGCCGCGTCTGGTATCTCGGCCCCATCGACCCGCCTTCGGCGGCGACCCTGAATGCTGCCCTCTGGCAAGGCTCGGGCCATGGTGACGCCCGGGCCATGCCCTTTATCGATTGGGACTATACCGCGGCGGCAGTGGTCCCCCAGAACTGCGCCCGTTGCCACAGCAGCTATGGCTTCCAGGACTTCATCGGTGCCGATGGCACCCCGGATAACCGCTTCGACCACCCGGCCGCAGTGTCCGGCGTCTTCCCGCCGGCCATGGCTGATGCCCCCGCGAAGCTGGGCAGCACGGTCGACTGTAACGCCTGCCACAACCCCAAGGCCGCCGAACTCGACGCGGTCGTCTTCCCGTCCGACCGGCCGGCCGCTCCCGCAGTCGCCATGGACCTCGGCTCCGAGGCGCGCTGCATGCAGTGCCACCAGGGCCGCGAGTCCACCGTCAGTCTTGACGAGTATATCGCCTTCAAGGCCCCCGCCACCGACGACACCGTGGTCGCCACCATGAGCTTCAAGAATGTCCATTACGTGTCCGCCGGCGCGACCCTCTACGGCGGCGGCGCCAAGGGCGCCTACCAGTACGGCAACGGGCTGGGCTTTGACGACGCTGGCAAGCGCTTCTACGATGGACTCAACCCGCACGTCGCCGGGGCGAACACCTGCGTCCAGTGCCACGACCCGCACTCCCTCCAGGTCAAGGTCGAGGACCTCTGCAGCAAGTGCCACGGCCGCTACGCCTTCGACCCCAACACGGGCGCTCGTACCTTCGTGCCGGTCACCGAGAAGGAAGACCTCAAGAACATCCGCATGGTGGGTTCCACGGCGGACTATGACGGCGACGGCAACGTCACGGAAGGCATGTATTACGAGCTCTCCGACATGGCCGCCGTCCTCTTGACTGCCATCCAGACCTACGCCACCACGGTTGTGGTTCCTCCCGCCCCCATCGCCTACGATGCGGCGGCCTATCCCTACTTCTCCAAGGCCGGCGGCGGGACCTACGCATCCTGGACAGCGCGCCTGCTGCGTGCCGCCTACAACTACAACTACTACATCAAAGAGCCCGGTAACTACGCCCACAACCCGAAGTACATAGTGCAGGTCCTCTACGATTCGATCGCCGATCTGGCTTCGGTCGTGGAGGTGCCCAAGTTCCGCGATGCGCTCGGCAACATCCTCATGCAGCGCAGCGACCCGGGGCACTTCATGGGCGAATCCATGGCCTACCGTGACTGGGACGTCCGCACCTACTACTACCAGAACCCCGCCCCTGGCGCGACCACCGCTATCTCGGTGGTGGTCGATGCCACCAACGACATCGTCCGTGGCGATGTGTCGACTAGCTGCTCCCCCTGCCACAGCAACGGCGGCTTTGAGTTCCGGCAGAAGAACGAACTGAACACCACCGTCGACATGCCGGCGGCTGACGGCATGGAATGCGGCACCTGCCACGTCGGCGGCGTCGACAGCAATGGCAAGCACGAGTTTGGCAAGGCCGTTCCTGCGGTGAAGTTCGTCAAGACGGTGGTCTTCCCGAGCCTGGTGGAAGCCCCCACCACCATCACCAACGGCACCACACTCATGTATGGCACCCGGGCCGTCTTCGTCCCCGGCACGGATACCTCCTTCGTCTGCATGAGCTGCCATCGTGGTCGTGAAAGCATGGCCACCCTCGATGCCAAGCTCGCTCCGCTGGTGGCAGCGGGCAACAAAGACATGACCACCAGCAACGTCCATTACCTGCCGGCCGGCGCGACCTTGTACGGGAAAGATGCCAAAGTCGCCTACATGTTCCGCCCCTCGACGACCTACTCCGGCAAGTGGGCCCACAACGGCGGCGCCTCGGCACAGTGCAAGTACTGCCATGTGCAGGGCAAGACCCCGATCGAAATGATGACCGCGGGAACGGCGGATACGAGCCATACCTTCAAGGCGCGGTTCTCGTCGAACTGCCTCTGCCACTCGGAGGTCCTTGATAGTGACATCGAGACCTTCGGCATTCAGGTTTTCCGCACGATTGACTACGACGGCGTGCCCCGCAACACCCTGAAGGCAGAAGTAGACTCCTTCGCCGTGGCCCTCTTGGCCCAGATCAACACGTTCAGGCTGGCCGCTAACCTCACGGAAATTGTCTTCACCGACGGGAGCTTCCGGCAGGCAAGTGGCAGCACCAGCACCGTCACCTGGGGCAGAGACCCCAACCTGGTCAGGGCCGCCTTCAACTACAACTACTACCAGAAGGAACCGGGCGCCTGGGCGCACAACACTCGCTTCATCATGCAGGTGCTGTATGACTCGATCGACATCCTCGATGGCGGTGGCTTGGACAACAGCCCGACGACCAACCGCGGTCTGATTCGGCCGTCCGCCGCGAAGTAGCCCCGTAGCCTCTTTCATGAACTCACCGAGGGCCCGGATGCACCCGCATCCGGGCCCTCCTGTTTGGCAAGCTCTCGTCCCGTAACCCCAGCCCAAGCGCGATCCCGCTCGCCCTCGGCGGCCGCTGCCAGCGCGGTCCAGAGGACGCGGCTGCTTTTATGGAGTGCGCGCGGCAGAGTCCTGCCCGACGGCAGGACGCCGACGCCGCTTTGGGGTCCCGCTCGCCCTCGGCGGCCGCTGCCAGCGCAGTCCAGAGGACGCGGCGGCTTTTATGGAGTGCGCGCGGCAGAGTCCTGCCCGACGGCAGGACGTCGACGCCGCTTTGGGGTCCCGCTCGCCCTCGGCGGCCGCTGCCA
>CAILKC010000960.1 GCA_903834675.1 uncultured Victivallales bacterium
CTGCCGGTGATGGACGGGTATCTCCGCTTCGATCTCAAAGCCAAGCGCTTCGTCAGGCGCTGGGACGACGATGCGACCCGGCGGCACCTGCGCTGGATGGCCAACACGGACCTCGATGACCTCCGCGCCGCGCTGCCCGCCCTGGCGGCGCAGCCACCGGCGCTGCTCGGCTTCACGGCCCACCTGGCTCTCCCCGACCCGCTCAACCGGCTTCTGGCTCTCGACCTGATGACCTATCTGCATGCCTCGGTGCTCACCAAGGTCGACCGGGCTTCGATGGCACATGGGTTGGAAGTGCGGCCGCCCTTTCTTGACAATGCCAGCCTCGATTTTGCCTTCTCGCTGCCAGGCAGGATGAAGCTGCGGGGACTCCGGGGCAAGTATCTGCTGAAGCTGGCCGCGCAAGGCCATCTGCCTAAGGCGATCATCGAGCGGCCGAAGCAGGGCTTTGCCATGCCCTTGGCCGTCTGGTTGCGCGGGCCGCTGCGTCGGCGCCTGGAAGGCGTCTTCCAGGAATCGCCCCTGTGGGAGAACTCGCTCATGGACCGGGGGGTGTTTGCGGGCTGGTTGGCGCAGCACCTCTGCCGTCAGGCCGATCATTCCAAGCCCCTGTGGGCGCTCCTGGTCCTCGACCATTGGGCTCGGCGCCACAGAATGCGGACTTGATCACCAGCGCCCGGAACACCAGCCGCGTGGCGCCGCGCAGCTCGGCGTCGGCGCCCAGGACTCGGAACCGGCCCGGCTCGCTGGCTTCGAGGTGAAATGGTTCCTGGCGTCCGGGCAGTACCAGCCGCGCGGTCAGGCAGGGTTCGTCCGTCGGCCCGGGCAACGGTCCTTCGAGGAAGAGCGAGGGGATGCCGTCCACGGGCAGCTCCCGCAGGGAGATGCTGGTTCCGGCGTCGGTGCGGAAGGCGCCGTCGTCCTGGCGTGACAACAGGCGGGTGCAATCCACCGCGACGATCTGGCGCAGTTCCTGTTTGCCGCGCGGCGGCGCGCGTTGCCAGTCGGTGCAGTTGAGGACCAGGCGGTTGGTCAGCATGACGGCGGCGCCTTCGGGCCACAACGGATAGGCGTCGGGCTCGGCGTCCGCCGGCATGAGCCAGAGGCTATTCGGCGCACTCGCGTAGAGGATGGCCACCTGCTGCACCCCCAGGTGGAACAGCTTGTGGTAACGGTCTCCAACCAGTGGGCTATCCTCGGGCGCGGGGAAGGAGAACATGCGGTTGTTGAGACTGAGCGGCTGCCGGAGTACTCCATTCTGCCACAGGGGTTCGAGGAACCCGGCCTGGGTGCCGCCGACATAGAATGGCTGGGTGATGAGCGCCGCCTCAGGAATGACGCGGCACAGGTCGGCGGCCAGCAGACCCAGCGCCAGCAGCCAGCCCCAACGCCGCTGAAGAAGCCACCGCAACGGCAGCACCAGCAGCAGCGCCGATACCGGCGCCAGGAACTCCAGGTAGCGGACTTCGCGGACGCTCAACAGGTGCAGGACCGCAAAGCACCCAATCCAGCTTAGGCCCGCGCTGCGCAGCAGCCGCGAGTGACGCGCCGCTAGGATCAGCCCGGGAACGATAAGCGCCAAGGTCAGCCAGCCATACACCGGCAGGTTCCGCAGGTAGACCCAGGCCGGAAACAGCAGGTTTTCCGCACCCTTGTACTGGGAGGAGAGGAAGCGTATCTGTTCCCAGGGCCCGGAGAGAAAGGGCTTGCCCGGGTACAGTCCCCGGAGCGCCAGTGCCAGGCACATCCAAACGATGGCCGCGCTGAGCCCGGCGCCAGCCGCGAGGTAGGCCAGGGGGCGAATGCGTCCGGCCGGCGGCGGGGGCTGCTTCCTGCCCCCGTCACGGAGCGCCAGGAGCGCGTGGCTGGCCAGCAGAGTCATCCAGAACAGCGCATAGGTGTGCTTGATCAGGGGCGCCGCGGCGCCGCACAGTACCAGGCCGGTCCAGCTGCGCCAGTGCGGCCGCTCAACGAAGCGGTCGGCCAGCACCAGCATGCCCAAAAACAACGCGCCCGGCAGGATGTCGTGGCTGATAAAGGGCGCATAGGAGAAGAAGATGTACTGCGGCACCGCGGCGGCGAAGGCGAGGGTCACCGCCCAACTGCGGCCGAAAGTGGCCGCCAACAAGGCATAGACCACGCCCAGATAGGCGAGGTGCAGCAGGGCCATGCTCAGATGCTGCGGCCGCACCTCCAGCGGCTGCATGCCGACCGCCGCCCTGATGAACTCGGCCGGGGCCAGTATCAGACCCATCAGCGGCGCCCGGTTCCCGATGAACACGGTACTCTTGCCCAGGAAAAAGCGCGCGTTGCAGAGGGTGTCGAGCCCATCGTAATACTCGATGTCGACCAGCAGCGCGGCCGCCAGCAACCACGCCGCCAAGGCGGCCAGCAGCACCATCGCGGCCCGCTGAGCCGAATGGGAACTGGTGTTTGTCTCGATCAACCGGGCAGGCACCATCGCACCTGAATCCTTGCCGACAAAGCCGGGGTTTCAACGCCGCCAACAGAGCCGGGCGGTACCGTACACCTCCCGCGGCCAGTGTGAGACTCCAGGAAAACGCTCAACGCTCAACGCTCAACTATCCTGCCCCAACGGGGTTGGGTCAGGGTGCCAAGACGCAACCCCGTTGGGGCAGGGAAAGGCACCTGAGGGAGTTGGCACAATCGTTTTCCGTGCCGCGGGATGCCACGTAACCTACGGTTTCGCGGCGGTACCCCCAGCCGCGGAAGTCGCGGGTTCGCCTCTGCCTCTTCAGCCCCGAAAG
>CAILKC010000961.1 GCA_903834675.1 uncultured Victivallales bacterium
GCGAAGGCGAAGCGCGTATCCGCCGGGATGTCGGTGATGCGCTCGATCCGGCGGGAGGCCAGGGCCACCCCCAACTCGCCCTCTGGCTCCGTGGCGGAAAAAGTGGCGCGACCGCCAGCCCCCAGGCCGATGGACTCGAAATGCTCGAAGGCGCTCTTGGTCTCGTTCAGGAAGTAGACTGCGGCTACCTGCGAACCGGTCTGCTGCAACAGGGCCTTGAGCAACTCTCGGCAGAAGGCATGCACCTCGTCCTCCCGGAGCATGACGTCGGCGAGCAGGGCCACGTTCCGGTCGATCTGCGCCTGGGACTGAATCGCCTCGGCCATGGCGTTGAACGAGGCCGCCAGCGCCCCGAACTCGTTGGCGGCGGCGTACGGGCTGCGCGCGTCGAGCTTGCCCTGCCGGAACTGCTCCATCGCCGCCGTCAACTCCGCCAGCGGTGTCCTGACCCCGTACAGCAAGAGCCCGGCGACGCCGAGAGTCAGGAGCATAATGACGGCGACGCCGAGGGCCAGGTTACGGCTGGTGGCAGCACTTTCCTGCGTCGCCGTCTGGTAGAACTGGTCGGCGCGGTTGCGGGCGAAGCTGTCGATCTTGCGCAGACAGTTCCGCACCATCACCGCCTGCGCCTCCTGGACCCCACCAGGCAGGATGCGGGCCTCGGCTTCGGCTGTCCTTCCCGCCCGGCGCAAGCGGACGGTCTCGGCGCGCAGAACATTCCATTTCACGAATTCATCGTGCAGGGAGACGACGTCGGCGCGGGGGCCGAGGTAGCGGTCATACAGAACGGCGAACTGGCGTTCAGCGTCGGTCTGCGCGATCTCCATGCTCTGCTGGGACACCAGGATCTGCGACTCGTCCTGGAACAGGAAGAGGTCCTTCACGTAGCGTGACATACGCTCGGCGTCGACCTCCAATTCCCCGAGCGCCCGGGTGACGGCCAGCGGATGGTCATAGAGCCCCTGGGTCTGGAGCCGGAGCCTGCCCGTCTGCACCCACGCCAGGGCGCCGAGGCCCACCACCAGTGCCAGGATGAGGCCCAGACCGAGGCGCAGTTGCGTGTCGATCCTCAGGTCTCTCAGTCTCATGGGGCACCTCTTGTCTTCTGAAAGACGCTCGCGCACGGAGCCACGGCTCGGAAACCGCCAGCTGCCTCGACGATCGGCCGCTCCGTGTCGCCGGTAACCAGGTAGCCGCCGGGCGTCAGGCAGCGCCACAGTTTGGCCAGGATGCCGCGCTGCGCCTCGAGTCGATAATAGAGCAGCACATTGCTGCACAGTACCACGTCAAAGTCACCATAAATGCTCGCCGATGGACAGGTGGTGCTCTCGTCCAACAGGTCGTAGAAGGAGAACTCCACCTGCGCCCGGAGCCGGGGAGCGATGGCGAAAACGTCGCCCTGCCGGACGAACGGGCCGTCAAGGTAACGCCGGCGGACATTCCCCAGCGCCGCGGCGCGGTACACCCCGGCGCGCGCCAGGGCCAGGTCCGGTTCGGACACGTCGGTAGCGAAGATGCGGTAGGAAACCCTTCCCTCTCGATCTCGCGCCTCGACCAACTCGTGCAGCAGAATGGCCACGGACCAGGGCTCCTGACCGGCGGCGCAGGCGGCAGACCAGATGCGGATTTCGCCCTGAGCCGACCTCTCCCTGGCCTCGAACAGGCCGGGCAGGATGACCTGCTCGAGCCAGGCAAAGGCGAGCGGATTGCGGAAGAAGTCGCTGTGGCAGACACGGAGCGAACGCCAGAGGCTCTCGGCTTCGGCGCCATCTTCGGCCAGACGCGCCAGATAGGCCTCGGCCGTCGCACCCGCCGTGACCTGCCGACGTTTCTCGATCGAGCGGCTCAGGAAGGACTCGTCGTAGCGGGACACCTCCAGGCCATGCCGTTCACGCAACAGGCGAATGATCGGGGCCAACGCCGGAGAAACCGGGCCTTCCCGATTGCAGCTTGCCTGGAGGTGAACCGCGGTTTGCATATCAACCAGTCCGACCCGTCCCAGGAAGCCGGGTTCTCGCAAACCGGCCGCGGCAGACGTAAATACCGCATTCATCGAGGACGTTGCCCTGCAGAAGGCCTGAGTTTGAGCCCTCGCCACGGCTCAGCGCTCGACCCTGCCATCACAGGCGAGCTGGCAGCTCACCCCGTCCTCTCTCGAGCTTCTCACCGAGCCACTCCACGGTCACCGCCAAGGGCTTCGGCGACCTGCAAACGTATCTCTTGCAGGCGGCGCGGCAGCGCTCGGTGGCCTCCAACCCCGCGCCTCAGCCGCCCCAGAGGCGCCTGTAAAGGTCCGCAACGCGGCCATGCAGCGCCGCCAGCGGGCCCGCCGCCGCGACCTCGCCACCGGCGAAGCCGCGCATCAGCCGTCCCTCCTCAACGCACAGTTCGTCGTGCAGCGGAAACACCTCGCGCAGCAGAAAGTAGGCGAGTTTCACCAGCCGAAACGAGCCAAACAGGCGCGGAAATTCGCCCGCCACGGCCTCGACGGCGACGCAGTGACCGGCACAAATGGCCTGCCGCAGGTCGGCGAAGTCCGTCGTGGCGGCAAAGACGATGCTGTAGTACCAGCCGAAGAGCTCGCCGCGTTCGCAGCCGTGGGCGTCCGACACCCCCACCACGGGCAGGTCCAGGCCCGCCGCCCGCCCCTGCTGCCAGCGGGCCACGGCCAAGGCGTTGGACTCCATCTGGTAGCGGTAAAAGCCGCCGATGAGCTCGAGAGCGTCGAAGCAGCGCTCGGCGTAGAGAGCATCCTGCAGAGCCTCGCTGACGTTGTGGGCATCCCCCACGATCCAGTAGGGGTGGCATAGGATGCCGAGGCCGCTGCCGCGGCGGATCTGCTCAAAGGTCCAGACGCACGACGCAAACTGCCGCTTCTCCTCGGCCGTCAGCGCCGCCGGCGCCCGTGCCATCAGCCGTTCCACATCCTGATCGTAGGCCGCCCGTTCGGCAAAGCGCGCGTTGACGCTGAAGCTGCCGCCGAAGTTGACGATGTGGACCGGGTTATCGGGAGGATGGACCTCTTCGCCGGGGTAGATGCGCAGATCGGCCGCCGTGTCGGCAAAGGCGGCGCGGGCGTCGAGGGATGGCTGGTAGGCGCGGTGGTCGGTCAGGGCCATGAAATCCAGGCCGATCTGGCGGCAGGCCGCGGCCACGTAAGGGGGCGACTCCCGCCCGTCGGAACGGTTGCTGTGAAGGTGGAAATCACCCTTCCAGGGGCGCAGACCCATGAGATCAGGCGCCAGCGCATAGACGGGGAACTCCTCGCGCTTCGTGGGCTGACCCTCGCGCGTGGCGCTGACCACCAGCACATATTCCTGCTCGCGGTCAGGGGTGAAGACGACCGTCAGGCCGCCGTCCACGCGCCGTGCCTCAAGCAGCTGCCGCCGCCGGGTGTCGCGCTCGCAAAGCGTCACCTCGACCTTCGCCTCGGCGGGCAGCAGCGCATGCTCGAACAGCGGCCGAATACTTACCACCGCCGGTAGGCCGGTCGGCACGATCCTGGGCTGGAAGTGGAAGGCGGTATCACGGACGTTCACAACGCTCTCTCCTGGGCTACTCGACGCGCACCAACAGCCTTAACGTAACGCCGGAGGCCAACCGGCACTAGCCCCCCCCCGTTGTTGGGGTGCAGTATGATACCGCCTGGCGTGGCGCAGCCAGACAGGCTTTGGACTGTCGGCGGCTTGACGCCGTTTTCTCGCCCTTTGGGGTCGTAAGCGGTTCTATGTTAGCGCCTATGGGGCAGTGCCCTGGGTGCCGGGCATACCCCAGATTCTCAGCCCCGAAGGGGCGCCATAGCTGGCCGCGCGGTGCCCATGGACTGTCGGTATGCCGCCCCGGCAGGGCTCAATCTCGTTTTGGATTCCATTCCCAGGGCGCTGCCCTGGGCTGAGGAATGGCCGCGCTTTCAGCGCTCCGCGGCGTCTGGCATTCGCGCCTACCGCCCGGAAAATCCGCGGGGAATTGCGCTTGCAGATTATCCTAGACGGTCACTACTCAGGTACCCGGTTCGACCACGGCGCGTCCCCTAGCGCCGCAGTCCAAAGAGCCCCCGTCGTTGCCTGGACTCGGCGCCCTACCGCGCCGGCCTTAACTCAGCCGCTGCAGCAACTCGAGCAACTCGGCGTCGGCCAGGTGGCGCGGGTTGGCCTTCATGCTGCCGCTGCGGCAGTTGGCAACGATGGCACTGTGGTCGGCCTCGGCCAGGCGATAGGCCGCGAAGCTGCCCGGCACGCCGAGATTGGCGCAGAAGCCGCCGACGGCCTCCACGAACGCGGTCGCACCTCCCAATCCCAGCACTGCGGCCAAGGCGTCCAGCTCGCCGGTGCAGGCGGGGAGGTTCAGCCGCAGGATATGCGGCAGGAGGATGGCGCAGGTCAGGCCGTGGGGCAGACTCAGGGCGTGCCCAATGGGATGCGCCAAACCATGCACGGCGCCCAGGCCGCTCTGGGAGAAGGCCATAGCGCCCAGCAGGCTGCCTTCGGCCACCAGCGTGCGGGCTTCGAGATCAAGGCCGTCGCGGCAGGCTTGCGGCAGATGTGCCAGCAGGCGCGCCACGGCGGTGGCGGCCAGGGACTGGCTGACCGCACTGGCCCGCAACGAGATATACGATTCGATGGCCTGAGTCAGCGCGTCGAGGCCGCTGTGGCTGGTCAGCTCCGGCGGCATGGACAGGGTCAGGTCCGGGTCCACCAGCGCGGCAGCCGGCACCAGGAACGGGCTGCGGATGGCGCGCTTGACCCCCTTAAGGCGGTCGCTGAGGACGGCGTTGGGGGTAATCTCCGCACCTGAGCCGGCGGTCGTCGGCAAGGCGACCAGCGGTAGCCCCGGGCGGGAGAGCGAGCGCTGAGCTTCGAAGAAGGGACGCACCCCGTCGGCCGTGGGCGCGATGGCGGCTGCCGCCTTGGCCGCGTCGATGACGCTGCCCCCGCCGATGGCCAGCACCGCATCGGCCGACGACAGGCAGAGTTGCTCAATCAGCGCATCCACGCACTCGAGGGGCGGGTCATGGGAAACCTGGTCATAGACGCCGCACCAGGAGAGCCCGCTGCGGCGAGCCAGCTCGTCGAGAGCCCCCGTGGAGCGCACCGTGCGGGAACAGACGACGTAGGTACGGGGCTGCGGCCCGCCGGCCGCACGCCGCAGCAGCTCGCCCGCCAGGAACCGGCAGCCAGAGCCGAAGTGGATCACCGGCGGGTAGTGTAACTCATAGTCATGCACCATCGTTCTGCTCCCTCCTCACCAACGCGCTCAGCGCTCCCTCGGCGGCATGGCACTCGGCCGCACGGCGGCTGCCGGCCACGGCGCGGGACAGCTCCTCGCCCTGGAAGATGACGGCGACCTCGAAGCGGGGCTCGTGATCAGGGCCGCTGACACTGACCGTTTCGTAGCACGGGATGCCGTGGTAGCGTTCCTGGGTGTACTCCTGCAGTGCCCCTTTCGGGTTCTCGACCGCCAGCAAGCCCTCCACGTCGGCCAGAGCGGGGCTGATGAGACGGCCCGTGAGGGCGACCGCGGCGGCAAAATCGGCATCGACGAAGATGGCGCCGAGGACGGCCTCGAAGGTGTCCGCGAGGCTAGAGGGCCGCTCTCCACCGCCATGCCGGGCCTCGCCCTTGCCGAGGCGCAGTCCCGCACTGAGGCCGAGGACCAGCGCGTAGTCGGCCAAGGCCTGCTCCTTGGTCAGCGCCGAGCGGATCTTGGTCAACTGGCCCTCGGCGCCGCTGGGGAGGGCCTCGAACAGCAGCGCCGTCGCCGCCAGTTGCAGCACCGCGTCGCCGAGGAATTCGAGGCGCTGGTTGTCCTGGCCCTTATCCTCGTTCTCCGCCAGCCAGGAGGGGTGCGTCAAGGCCTGATCCAGCAGTGCCATCTGCCGGAAGCGGTAGCCCAACGCCTCCTGGATGCTCTCCAGTGCGGCGGCCCTGTCGACCTTGCTGCCCGTCATGCCCATGGACCTCCACTGTGCCGCTGTTGCAAGATCGCTGAATCACAGTAAATTACATCGCATTATACCTGGCGTCCAAGAAGATTCTGAGGGGTAGGCGCTTCACGGGCAACCGGTGGTGGCGGCCGCCCAACCCAAGAGGATGAGACGAGCATGTACGCGGCGGCAGACTTGCGCAAGGGCCTGAAAGTCGAGATTGAGGGCGAGCCCTACGTGGTGGTGGATTTTGATTTCTGTAAACCGGGCAAGGGGCAGGCGCTGTATCGCTGCAAGCTCAAAAGCATGATCACCGGTTCGACCCTCGATCGGACCTTCCGCTCGGCGGACAGCATTGACCGTCCGAACCTCGAAGAGCGGGAGATGACCTACTCTTACGACGACGGCGGCCAGGCGTTCATCTTCAGCGACTCGGAGTCCTACGAAGAGGTGCGCGTCCCCCCCGAGATCGTCGGCGACAACAAGTACTTCCTGGACGATAACATGGCCTGCAAGGTGCTCTTCCACAGCGAAAAGCCGATTGAGGTCACGCTGCCCTGCTTCATCGAGAAACAGGTAATGGACTGCGAGCCCGGCGTACGCGGCGATACCGCGACGAATGTGACCAAACCGGCGAAGATCGCGAACGGCTACGAGATTCGAGTGCCGCTGTTCGTGAACCTGGGCGACATTGTCCGCATCGATACCCGCACCGGGGTCTACGTCGAGCGGGTCAAGAAATCCTCTTCCTGAGCGCCAGCGTCGCGGGAGTATTCGCGTCGATGCCGTCAGGTTCCGCAGCGCATCCTGGGACGCCGCGTCGGCTGGCGGTCTTGCGTCCGGCCCTGGAGCTGCGTAGCCGGGTGCTGGCAGCCTTGGGTGAGTTCTTCCGTTCCCGTGGCTTCCTGCAGGTCGAGACCCCGGTACGGATTCAGGCTCCCGCCCTCGAGGACTACATCGACGCCGAACCCGCTGGCAGCGCCTGGCTACGGACCTCGCCGGAACTGCACATGAAGCGGCTGTTGGCAGCGGGCTACGAGCGCATCTGGCAGGTCGGCCCGTGTTTCCGCCTGGGCGAGCGTGGCCGCCGCCACCGCCCCGAGTTCACCATGCTGGAGTGGTATCGGCTGCACGCCGATTGGCGGGACATCTTGCAGGATACGGTGGCGCTGCTTGGAGAGGTGGCGCTGGCGGCCAAGGGCGGCACCGTCTGCCGCTTTCGGGGTCGGGCCATTGACCTGGGCGCGCCCTGGGAGGAGATCACCGTGGAGGAGGCCTTCTGCCGCTATGCCGGGGTCGGTCTGGACGCCGCCCTCGCGGTCGGCCGTTTCGAGGAGGTGCTGGTGACGCGGGTCGAGCCGCGCCTGGGGTTGGACGTTCCCACCCTGCTCTCCGAGTACCCGCTGGCGTGCAGCGGCCTGAGCCGACAGATTCCGGGACGGCCGGACCGGGTCGAGCGTTGGGAGCTCTACCTCGCGGGTTTGGAAGTGGGCAACGCCTGTAGCGAGCTGGCCGACGCGGCCGAGCAAGCGCGGCGTTTTGCGGCCTGCGCGGCCTTGCGCCAGGCGCAGGGCCGCGCCGTGTACCCCCTGGATGAGCCCTTCATGGCGGCTCTCGCCGAGGGCATGCCGCCCGCGGCGGGCATCGCTATCGGCCTCGACCGGCTGCTGATGGTGCTTGCCGGAGCCGATTCCATCGACGAGGTGATCGCGTTCCCCGAGTTGCTCTGAAGGACACGGAGCCGGGGTCGGGATCGGGATCGGGTATGGAGGAAACCGCGATGGCCTATGCAGGGGTAATGACGGATATCCGCAAGGCGGTGGCCCTGGGGCGGCCGACGCGCTTGCCGGTGTTCCTTTGCAGCGAGGAGGCGGACGTCCGGCTCTGCGGCAGCCGCTACGACCGCTACAATTCCGCGGCGGCCGAGATGGCGCGGGTGCAGATCGAGGCCATCGAGCGCTTCGATTACGATTGGGCCTGGTTACAGGTCGACGACTGCATCGAGTTCGAGCCCCTGGGCGTGGGGGTCGAAGGCGGCGGCGACATCCTCCCGGCGACCTGCCGTTACCTGCCCGCCACGGACGACGCTCTCAGCGCCCTGCGCCGCCATGGCTACCGCGTCGTCGGCCGCATGGCGGTGTTGCTCGACGCCATCGGCCGGGTCAAGGCGCACTTTGGCGACCGGGTCTGCGTCACCGGCCGGGTGGCGGCGCCGTTTAGTTCCGTAACCCTGACCTTCGGCATTACCGAGACCCTGCTGCTGCTCTATGACCGCCCGGAATTCGTGCGTGAAGCGCTCAAGGTACTGGCGGAGTATCAGCGCCGTTTCGCGCTGGACCAGATCACGGCTGGCGCCGATGCGCTGTGGGTGGGCGACTGTAATGCCTCGGGGCACCTGGTCAGCCCCGCTCTCTACCGTGAGTTCGCCCAGGCCCCCGCCCGGCAGCTTAGTGCGGCCTGCCGACAGGCCGGCGCCGAGGTTTTTTACCACGCCAGTGAGGAACTGCCCGCGCTGCTCGACCTTCAGGCCGATGCCGGGTTCTCCGTTCTGAGTGTCGGACCCGGCCTCGATCTGGCCAAGGCCCGCGCCACCGTCGGCCAACGCGTCTGCCTCTGCGGCAACGTCGATCCCATCGCCGTGCTCTCGCGAGGGACGCCGGAGAGGGTGCGGGCGGCCGTGGAACACACCGTGAACACCATCAGCCGCAGCGGTGGGCACCTGCTGAACTCCGGGGAGATGGTTCCTCGCGACACCCCGGAGGCCAACCTCCGTGCCTTTGTCGAGGCCGGGCATCAGGCCTGGCAGCGGCTGGCGTCATCCGGCGGGACAAACTGAGGGAGAGGCCATCATGGCGGAACGAAAGACGAAGGTCGGCTTCATCGGACTTGGGCACAACGGCCTGGCCCATCTGCGCAGTCACCTCGCCTCCGGCGCCTCGGAGGTAGTGGCACTCTGCGACCGCAATGACGCACTCCTGGCGGCGGCCGCGACCGAGAGCGGGGTACGGCGGCTCTACCGGGAGGCCCGCGATCTGGTGCAGGACCCCGAGGTCGAGGCGGTCAGCATCTCCACCGGTGACAACGACCACCGTGAGCCGTTCATCCTGGCCGTCGCCGCCGGCAAGCATGTGCTCATCGAGAAGCCGCTGGCAAACTCCGAGGAGGACGTCGTGGCCATGGTCGAGGCCGCGCGACAGGCCGGGCCGCGGCTCAAGATTCAGGTGGGCTACGTCCTGCGCTTCAACCCGGTTTTCGTCGAAGTCCACCGCCTGTGCCATGCCGGCGCTCTGGGTGAGCTCTACTACCTGGAAGGAGATTACATCCACAACTTGCTGTACCAGAAGAAGCAGTGTGATCCGGTGACAGGCAGGAACTGGTACCTGGAAGACGAGCGGCCGATGGTAGGCGGTGGCAGTCACCCGCTGGATCTGTTGCGTTGGTTCTCCGGCAAGCAGGTGGTGCAGGTGTGGGGCTGCAGCACCCGCGTGGCCTTTCCGGAGATGCGCCACGACGACTGCCAGGTGTGCCTGTACCGCTTTGCGGATGGCACCGTTGCCAAGGTGGCCGCCCTGTACGGTCCGCGCTGTGCCATGGCGCCGTTCTACAACCTGCGCGTCTATGGCACCCTGGGGACGGTCGAACGCGACACGGCCGCCCTCAGCCGCACGGCCGACGAGGTACATCCAGCCTACGCCCCGGTCACTGCCGACCGGGTCGCCGGCCATCCCTATCTACCCGAGATTCAGGACTGGCTGGACGCCATCGCCACGGACCGACCAACCCGGACGCCACTCTGGGATGGCGCCAACAGCACCATGGCCAGCCTCTGCGCCTGCCGCGCCATGCGCGACCGCAGCGTGGTCGAGGTGCCCGTCTTCCAACCGTGGGCCTGAAGGGGCCAGCCAAACTGCGCCTTAACTCCCAGGTATCGCCTGCGTTACCATGAGCACTGAACCCATGATCATCGGCGTGAACACGCTGTTCTGCATTCCCGGTGAAGTCGGGGGAACGGAGACGTTTCTGCGGAAGACGCTGGTAGCGCTGGCGGAGCAGAGCGGTAGCGACCGCCTGGTGCTGTTCACCAACCTGGAGAATCATGACACGCTGAAGGCCGATTTGGCGGCGTTTCCGCGGGTCAGCTTTGAGTGTTTGCCTTTTCGTGCCATGCAGCGGCCACGGCGCATTATCCGTGAGCAGTTCGAGCTGCCCGGCAGAGCCAGGACCTGTGGGGTGGAAGTGCTTTGGTCGCCCGGGTACACGGCGCCCGTGTTTGCCCATTGCCTCCAGGCCGTATCGATCCATGACATGCAGTACAAGGCCTTCCCGCAGGACTTGACGTTTACGGCTCGGCTGGTGACGGATATTCTGGTCAAGGCCGCGGCGCGCCGGGCCGTCCGGGTCATCACCGGCTCCCGCTTTTCACAGGGCGAGATTATCAGATATACCTCGGCCAGAGCGAATAAGGTCGAGGTGGTGTACGACGGAGTCAGTCCCGTGTTTGCGGATTCCCTGCCGGAATCGGCCCGAGGACGGCTGCTGGAGCGGCTGATTCCCGTTTCCACTCCGTATCTGCTCTGCGTGGCCGCCACCTATCCTCATAAGAATGTCCAGGCTTTGGTGGAAGCTTTTGGTCAGCTCCTGGGCGCCATCCCGCATAACCTTGTAATTGTCGGGAATGCCAGACTCGGGGAGCCGGATGTGGCTAAGGCGGTCGGAGCGCTCGCGGAGCCGGCGCGAGTCATCCGCTTGAGACAGCTATCCGAGCTTGAGTTGGTGGCGCTTTACCAGGGCTGCGATGTCTTTGTGTTTCCCTCGCTCTATGAAGGGTTTGGGTTGCCGGTGTTGGAGGGGTTGATGGCAGGGGTGCCGGTGGTGACGACCCGCTGCGCTGCGATTCCCGAGGTCGGGGGTGAGGAGGCCCAGTATTTCAGTCCCGACGATCCCGCCGCCTTGCCTGAGGCTATTCGGCGGGTCTTGGGATGGTCATGCGAGGAGCGTCAGCGGCGAACTCGGAGAGGCCGCGACTTCGCCCAGGGATTCTCGTGGTCGGCAACGGGCGCTGGGACCTTGAAGATTCTGCGCGAGATCTCTCCCAAGACGCGGCGGCTGCCCCGCAGTCCATGAAACCTCGGACCCTGGCCGAAACGGACGGGCTCCTGGCGGGGAAGGCGGCGCTGATCGGGCGCCGCGGGCAGGCGGGGGGACGCCATAAGCTGAGCCTGGCGGGTTGTCTTTTGAGGTCGGCTCCCTACATTTGTGGAAAGTCCGCGGCAGGGGCAGGTGTTCCTGCACAGTTAAGGGTGATAGCTGCATTCGAGGCCTGTTACTGATGGTTTACCTGGACTACGCCTGGAAGATCCTCTTTGTGGTGCTGTTCTTCGGGCTCTGCATTTTCGTACACGAACTAGGTCATCTGCTGGTGGCGCTCTGGCGTGGGTTGTACGTGGAACGCTTCTCGGTGGGTTTCGGCAAGAAGATCTGGGGCGTGACCCACCGCGGGGTGGAGTATGTAGTGAGCTGGCTGCCGTTCGGCGGCTACGTCGCCTTGCCGCAACTTGATCCGTCGGACCAGCCGCGCACGGCCGAGGGCAAGATTCTGCCTGTACCCTCGGCGGCCAGTCGGGCGCTGACCGCGGCCGCGGGGCCGGTCGCTAACATCATCTTCGGCTTCGTGCTGGCCACCTTCACCTGGTGGTATGGCGTGTACGAGCCAGCGCCGGCCAGCCAATGCACGGTGTGGGAAGTCCCCCAGGTTTTGCCCCTGTTCAAGGACGGCATGAAAGAGGGCGACACGGTGGCGGCGGTCAAGGGCGAGAGCGTCAGCGGGCCGTGGGAAGAGGTCTCGAAGCGGCTGACCCTGGCGGACACGGCGGTGGAGTTGACCGTGCAACGCCAGGGCGAGACCCTGAAGCTGACCTACCATCCCGAGCCGAACCCGGAGTATGTGGCCGGCCTGCGGCCCTTTGACCGCGTTGTCCGGGTCAACGGCGCACCGCTCACGCAGGGCTGGGAGGAACTGCGGAACCGGATCGTGGAGAACACCGAGGACCGCTTGACCCTCGCGGTCGAGCGCGAAGGCCAGGGCCGACAGGAGCTCGCCTACACCCCCGCACGGAACCCGGCCTTCGAGGGGCTGGGCTGCCCGTTCTTCAGCGTCATCCAGCCGACCGAGGCGGCTAACGTGCTGCCTGGGTCGGCGGCGGCGGCGGCCGGCTTCCGCCGTGGTGACCGCCTGGTGCGGGTCGACGGCAAGCCGATCCCGGACCAGGGCATGTTCATCGATACCGTCCAGGCGTCCCAAGGCAAGCCGCTCGAGGTGACGGTGCTACGGGACGGGCAGGAACTGCGGTTGTCGGGGGTCGAGGCTCGGGCAGAGAAAGAGAAGGGGCGGACGGTCTACCGCATCGGGATCGCGCTGCAGGGCCCCAAGGTGATCGGGCACCCGAACCCGTGGGTGCAGTGCCGCGGCGTGATGGTGCAGACTCAGCGGGTCTTGTCCGCGCTGGTGGCGCCGCTGCAGGGCAAGCACTCGACGGTGCGGGTGAAGCACATGAGTGGTCCGGTGGGCATTCTGGGCATGATCTGGGCGAAGATTTACATGGAGGGCATCAGGGGCGGTTTGTCGATCATCATCCTGGTCACTTTCAGCCTGGCCATTTTCAACCTGTTGCCGATCCCGGTTCTGGACGGTGGGCACATCCTCTATGCGGGTATCGAAGTGCTGATTCGGCGGCGCTTGCCGGCCAGGTTTATCGGTCTTTTGCAGCAGACCTTCGCGATGCTGCTGATCTGCCTGATGCTCTACATCACCTACCGTGACATTCTGCGTATTCCGCGGTTCTGGCGCGCTTTTGGCGGCCAGGATGAGAAGGAGTCGGCGCCGACGACGGCGCCGGCCCGGCCCGCAGCCCCCGCGCCGACGACGTCTGAGTGAGGAACGCCCGATGCCCGTCTGGAAGATTGCCATCGATGGCCCCGCCGCCAGCGGCAAGAGCACGGTGGCCCGCCTGGTGGCGGAACGGCTGGGCGGTTTCACGGTGAACACCGGCGACCTCTATCGCGCTGTGAGCTGGGTGGCGCTCGAGCGGGGGCTGGACGTAACCACCGACACCGACGGCCTGAGCGCTCTGCTGGCGACCCTGGACCTGCGCTACCGCGTGGTCGGCCCCGGGCAGTTGCACCTCTGTCTCAACGGCCAGCCGCCGCCCCAGGAGCATCTCCGCTCGGTCGCGGTGGCGGCTGTGGTCAGCCTGGTAGCCCGACAACCCGCGGTGCGTGCCTGGCTGCGTGATCGGCAGCGCGACTGCTGTGCGCTGGGTACGGTGGTGATGGAGGGTCGCGACATCGGCACCGTGATTCTGCCTGACGCGCCCTTCAAGTTCTTCCTCACCGCCTCACCGGAGGAACGGGCCCGACGCCGCCTGGCGCAGCCCGGCGAAGTAGCCCCTGGGGCGACCGTGGCCAGCGTCGCGGCGCAGATTGCCGAACGCGACCGCCTCGACAGCTCGCGGGAGGTGGCGCCGCTGCGGGCGGCGACCGACGCGCTGACGATCTGCACCGATGGCCTGACGCCCGCAGCGGTCGCCGAGCGCATCGTCCAGATCGTCCTGGCCGGGGGGCAAGCATGAGCGGCGTCACGGCCCAGGTCGGTTACCGGGTGCCCTACGCCGACACGGACCAGATGCGCGTGGTGTACTACGGCAACTTCCTGGTCTACTTCGAGATGGCGCGCAACCAACTCCTGCGTGTGATCGGGATGCCGTATCGCGAGATCGAAGCCCGCGGCTTCGCTTTGCCGGTGCTGGAGGCGCACATCACCTACCGCAGCGCCGCGCGCTACGACGACGAACTGGACCTCCGTGGCTGGGTGGGCTGGGTCAAGCCCGTACGCCTCCAGATCCATTGCGCGGTGCATTGTGGCGGCGTGCTGCTGGCCGAAGGCCATACGGTGCATGCCTGCGTTGACCTGGCGACGCTGAAGCCGATGCGGCTACCGGAGGACCTCGCCTCCCGGCTGCGGGCGGCCATGCCGCTGGCCGGTGAGCCGTGAGTCGTGAGCCGTGACAGCAGGAAGGGGCCTCGGCATGGAATGGTGGCATGTCTACGTGGCTGGGTGGCTGGGAACCCTGATCCTGAGCGGCGTCACCACCTGGGGCTGCCGCCTGGTGGCCCCGCGCTGGGGCTTTGTCGACCGGCCGCTGAACGAGGCCCACAAGCGGCACCAGAAAGTGACCCCGGTGCTCGGCGGTCTGGGCATGCTGGTGGCGTGGCTTCTGGCGATCGGCGGCGGCCTGGCCGCCGTCAGCTTCGGCGGCGCCATGCTGGGCACGGGAATCACGGGGGATGCCGTCGGCGTCGCCTCGCGGCTGACGCAACTGGCAACGATCGCGGGCGGCGCGGTCGCCCTGACCGCGGTGGGGATGCTCGACGACCGCATCGCCCTGCGCGCCTCCACCAAGCTCGCGGCCCAACTCGTGGTTGCCGCCGCTACCGCCACCATGGGCATACGGGT
Organism: uncultured Victivallales bacterium; assembly: GCA_903834675.1. The sequence continues at coordinate 14,436 of CAILKC010000961.1, forward strand.
CACCGCCTTCGCCCCCTTGCCGTGGCTCTCCTGGCTGCTCACGGTGCTGTGGATTACGGGCATCGTCAACGCCACGAACTTCCTGGACAACATGGACGGCCTGGCCGGCGGGGTCTCCGCCATCGCCGCGTTCTTCTTCCTGTGTACGGCAGCCTTCCGAGGACAGTACTTCGTAGCGGCTCTGGCCGCGGTGACCTGCGGCGCCGCCTGCGGCTTCCTGCTGCACAACCGGCCGCCGGCCCGCATCTTCATGGGCGACGGGGGCAGCCATCTGCTGGGCTATCTGCTGGCGGTGCTGGGCGCCCTGACCACGTTCTACCTGCCCGAGGAGAGTCTGACGCCTGCCCCGGTGCTGATGCCGCTTCTCATCCTCGGTCTGCCGATCTTCGATGCGGCGGCGGTTGTGCTGCTGCGTTTGCGCCAAGGTCGGCCCATCTACGTCGGTGACAACACCCACATTTCGCACCGCTTTGCCTGGCTGGGATTGAGCCGACCCAAGGCCGTGTTGCTGGCCTGCCTACTGGCCGTAACCTCGGGCAGCGGGGCCATGGCTCTCTTGTGGCTGCCGCCGGCGGGGGTGCTGATCGTGCTGGTGCAGGCCGGCGCTACGTTCGCCATCGTTTCTATCATCCAGTTCTCCTCGCCCGAGGCGAAAGGACGCTGATGCTGAACCGTGCGCTACTTCTGGACCTGGTGCGGTCGGCTCTGGCCGAGGATGTCGGCAGCGGCGATGCGACGACCCTGGCCGTGGTGCCCGCCTCGTTACGGGCGACGGCGCTGATGGTCACTCGGCAACCCTGTGTCTGCGCCGGGATGCCCGTGGCCGAAGCGCTTTTCGCGGAGCTCGATGCGGAACTGTCTTTCGAGGCCCTGGTGGCGGAGGGTGAGCGCTGCCAAGCTGGCGAGACCTTGGCGGTCGTGCGGGGTTCAGCCCGCGCCATCCTGACCGGCGAGCGTACAGCGCTGAACTTTGTGCAACGGCTCTGCGGCATTGCCACTCTGACCCGGCGCTACGTGGAGGCCTTGGGGGACTGCGGTACGAAGATCCTCGACACGCGCAAGACCACGCCCGGCTGGCGCTTCCTGGAGAAGTACGCCGTGCGCGCCGGCGGCGGCCAGAACCATCGCTTCGGCCTCTACGACCGCGTCATGATCAAGGACAACCACCGGGAACTCGCCAAACTCAGCGGGCCGGACTCCATCGCGCGGGCCGTGTCCGCCTGCCGGGCGGCCTATCCGGGGCTGGAGGTCGAGGTGGAGGCCGATACCCTCGCCGAGGTGCAAGCTGCCGCGGCGGCGACGGTGGACTACATTCTGCTCGACAACATGAGCACCGAGATGATGGCCGAGGCCGTGCGGCTGGTGGGTGGCCGAGCCCGCCTGGAGGCCAGCGGCGGCATCACCCTGGAGCGCCTGCCGGGCCTCGCAGGGCTCGGTCTGGATTTTATCTCCGTCGGCGCGCTGACACATTCCGCGCCGGCCGTGGACATCGGCCTGGACCTCGTGACGGCCTAGCGATTCGGCAGACTGTAAGGAGCATTGACCCATGAAGACCCTCCGCTGGCAGCGCCTGGCGCTGAGCCTGATTGCTGCCGCCCTGGCACTGCTCTCGGCGAGTTGCGAGACCCTGAGCAGTACGACGATGGAGGAAAACCAGGGGGCCTATTTCGACGCCCGCGAATTCCTCACCTGCGGCAAGACGACGCGCGAGCAGGTGGGCGCCAAGTACGGCAAGCCGGCCGAGGTCACGCCCCTGGAGGGTGGCGGCGAACGCTGGGTCTACCGCAAACGGGAGCGGGTGGTGATGAACGCCTACACCGGCGGGACGATGGGGAGTGATGGGAGCATCCTGCGCAACCGGGGCGGCTACCAGTCCTCGGTCAACCGTACGACCTGCCTGGAAGTGTTCTTCGAAGCCAACGGCGTCCTGGCCTACTACCGCCTCGACCGCGGCACGCTGTAGCTCCCGTCCGAGCTTGCCCTGGTTATGTCGCCTGGTTCGTCACCGCCTCGACGGAACCCACCCTATGAGTGCTGCCTCCTTCCCGGTACGGCCACAGCCGCCGCCCCCAGCGGTCTCGGGTGTCGCTGCGGCGCTGATCGAGGCCGCCGTCGAGTTGCGCCGAGAGGTCGGCGCGTTGACCTTTCCGCCCCCGGTCGCCCACCTCTATAACCCCCTCGAGTATGCCTGGACGCCGCATGTCTGCTACCTCTCGAAGTGGGGCACTTCCACGCGCAAGGTCTTGTTTCTAGGCATGAATCCCGGTCCCTGGGGCATGGCGCAGGTCGGCGTGCCGTTTGGCGAGGTGGGTCTGGTTCGGGACTGGCTCGGCGTGACCGGCGCGGTGCAGGCGCCACGGGCGGCGCACCCGCGACGGCCGGTGCTGGGTTTTGCCTGCCCGCGGTCCGAAGTCAGCGGCCGTCGACTGTGGGGCTTTTTCGCGGCCCGTTTCGTCTCGCCAGAGGCCTTCTTCCGCGACCATTTCGTCGCCAACTACTGCCCGTTGATGTTTGTCGAAGCGAGCGGGCGGAACCTGACGCCGGACAAGCTGGGGACGGCGGAGCGGGAGCCGCTGTTACAGGCCTGTGACCGGCATCTGCGGCGCCTGGTCGAGATCCTGCGGCCGGAGTGGGTAATCGGCGTGGGCGGCTTCGCCGCCAACCGCGCCGCCGCGGCGCTGTGCGGCTGCCCGGCTCACCTCGGCACCATCCTCCACCCCAGCCCCGCCAGCCCGGCCGCCAACCGGGGTTGGGCCGCTGCGGTTGAGAAGCAGCTCACGGACCTCGGCGTGTGGTAGGGCGAGGGCCCTGGGAGCGCCGACCGTCGGGTCGGCTCTGGCCGCGAGCCGCGGCCGCTCCATTCTCCTGGGAGCGCCGACCGTCGGCGCTGGCCGCGAGCCCGAGGCGCTCAACCTGTCCTCCCCCCAAGCTCACGGGGCGGATGCCTTGAGCTCGCGCTGAAGCCAGTCTCGCAGGCCCGCCCGGCGCGCGGCGGGGTCCGCGCCTGGCGGCTCGATCCAGACCAGGTCATGGGCTTCGACCATGCCCTGCACCAGCGCCGCTCCAGCACGCTGCTCAGGCGTGAGTCCGCCCGGCGCGGCCAGGGGCGCCACAAACACGACATCCCACTCCCGGCGGCCGAAGGCCAGCGCGTAGCAGGCGACCCAGGCGGCCTGGCGCACGAAGGCATCTTCGGAGGCGCCGCAAAGTACGGACTCCGGACTGAAGCTGCCGACGACCAGGACCCGTTTGGCCTGCTGACGAATGCCTTTGGCCCAGGTCTCGATCTGCGCCAGCGACTGGCCCGCGACCGGCCAGACGATGGGGGTAATCTCGATACCGGGAGCCGCCGCACGCAAGGCGCCGCAGACGTCTTCCTGCAGCGTCTCCGCCACCACGATCGTGAGGGGTCCGCCAGCCTTCAGAGCAGCCGCCGTATGCCCTAGGCAGGGCCGCGAGGCGACCAGCCCCTGAAGCACCACGGGACGCCCACAGATGGCCCCGGCCACCAGCTCGGCAAACACGCGGTGCCCGGGCTGGGAGGGGTGAATCGTCTCGCTCATCATCTCCCGCCACTGCCGGAGGTCAGTGCGCCGGAGGCGCTCATACTCGGCAAAGGCATCGACCACGGGCACCGTCAGAGCCGCCCCGACCTCACGCATGCTGCCAGCGAACTCCGCCAGCCGCTCGGGAGGCCGCGTCGGTGCCGCCTCGGGGTACACCGAATTCGGCGTCATGAGGATGACCTCGGCGCCGCCGCTCCGGATGCGGCTGATCAGCTGCTCGAGATGGGCGCGGTAGGCCGCCTTCTGCGCCGCGTCCTTGGCGGCATCCGCCGGACCATAGGCGAGGTCGTTCATGCCAAACATGGCGACGACCAGGTGAGGTTGGCGGTCCAGGACGTCCTTCTGCAGGCGCGCCAAGGCGGCGGGAGTGGCGTTGCCGCTGATGCCGGCGTTGAACACCTTGAGGGCAGCCTTGGGGTATTCCTGGCGCAACGCCAGTTCGAGCAGCTCGGGCCAGGCGCGCAGGCCGCCGGTATGATAGTAGATGCCTGTGATGCTGTCGCCGAAACAGACGATGCGGACCTCGTCCCCGCCCGCGCCCAACCGGCGCTCTGTCTGCGGCGCCGCGCTGGTCGTCGCGGCGACCGCCACCCCGCCGCCCAACCCGCCCACAAACGGCAACGTCACCAAGGCCATGGCAAGGATCCCCTCGTGTAGCACTCTGACGGCCATCCCAACCACTCTCGAGGCTCTCGCGGAGCCGGCTCCAGGCAGCTTCCGGCGCTGGCCCCGTGGTTCTGCCAGGGGCTCCCTCATCTGCCGCGACGCCTTCATGGGTTGCCCTTGAGGCGCTTCAGAATCGCCGGGTTGGTGACTGCGGCCGGATCGAGGGCGTAGGCTTTGCGGTAAAGCGCCAATCCGTCGCTGGCCGGCAGAGCAGGGTCTTCAGCCATGGCAGCGTAGCAGGCGGCGAGGTTGGCCGTGAGGCGCCGCGCCGCGTCGCCCTTCAGCTTGGGCCGCAGCGCTTCATAGGCCATCGCCGCCTGGGCGTACAAGGTTTGATTCTGCATCTCCACGCCGCGGTTTTCTTCGAGGATCAGCTGGCGTTTGACCCATTGGCCGCGGCCCACCCCGGCCGCGACGGCCAGGATGACCACAGCCAGAACCAGGCGCGTCGTGGGTCTAATCAGACTCTTGCCAGAGGACATCTGAGGGCTCCTTTCAGGTCAGCCAGCCCTTGGCGTGCCAGCCCGGCAGATCGATGAAGTCAGGATCTGGGAAGGCCAGGTCATCGGCCAGGGCGAGCTGTTCCGGCGTCAGCGGTCCGTTTTCGGCCATAGCCATGGCCTGGTCGAGGTAATCGAACCGGTCGATGCCGACGAGAACCGCACTGACGCCAGCCTTGCCCATGGCGTAGCGCGTCGCGAACTCCGCCAGCGCCATTCCCTCCGGCGCCGCGGCAGCGCAGCGCTCGCGCTGGTCCTGGATGGACTTCAGCTCGGGATGCAGCTCGCGGCCGCGGTCGGTGAGGATGCCTTTGAAGAGGACCGAGCGCGCCAAGACGCCGATACCGGCGCTGGCCGCCGCCTCCAGAAAGGCAGTTTCGCGTTGGTCCAAGAGGTTGAACGCGAGCTGGATGACGTCCCAACGCCGGCTGTCGATGACCCGACCGGTAATGCCGCCGGGGTAGGTGGAGGCCCCGGCGACCCGGATGGCCCGTTGTGACCTGAGGTCCTCGAACAGCTCGGCGACCTCGTCGTTGGCGATGATGGACTCCTCGACCCGGTGCAGCATCAGGACGTCGACGTGGTCGGTCCGTAACGCCTTGAGACTGCTATCGAGGCTGGCGAGCAGACGGTCGCGCATGACGCGCTTGCGCAGGACCCGGCCATCGTCGCGGGTCAGTCCGGGACACTTGGTGCAGAGCACGACGCGGTTACGGCAAGCCGCGAAGGCGCGGCCGAGAAGCGCCTCGCTAGCGCCGTAGGAAGGAGCCGTATCGTAGAAGGTGATGCCGCGCGCCAGGGCCATCTGCAGCAGCTCGACCGCCTGGTCGTCGCTCAGCATATCCGCCCGATCGTGGACGCCGATGCCGTAGGGCAGACCCAGCTCGACACAGCCAAATGACAGCAGCGAAACCCGCAGACCGGTCTTGCCGAGGGGGCGCGACTCCATAACTCTCACTCTCCCGTAGCCGAACTCCGAACTCTAAACTCTAAACTCCGAACTCCGAACTCAGCAGTGCATGCCGCCGTCCATCAAGATCGCTTCGCCGGAGATATAGGCGCTGGCCTGGCTGGCCAGGAACACCACCAGGCCCTTGATGTCGTCGGGGTTGGCCAGACGCTGCCCGCAGGGCACCTTCCGGCTGTAGTTTTTCACAAACGGCTCCGGCTGGATCTCCGGAGCGTACAGGCCCCCGGGGCAGATGCAGTTGGCGCGGATGCCCTGCTTGCCGAGCAGACGCGTCTGGTAGCGCGCCAGGTTCAGCAGTCCGGCATTGTGAAAGAAGTAGTCCGGCGGCGGGTCTCCCATCGTCGTGCCATCGTAGTTCGAGAGGTCGGGTCCGAACATACCGAACATGCTGCTGATATGGATGATTGAGCCGCCGCCGCGAGCGATGAGCAGGTCGGTCATCTCGCGGGTGACGTCGAACATGCCCGTGGCGTTGACGCGCATGGACTCCTCGAACTGCTCCAGGGGGCCGCGATAGCCCTTCATGGGGCGCGAAACGGAGTTGTTGACGAACACATCGAGACCGCCAAAGCGCTCCTTGATGAGGGCGATGAGCGCCAGCACCGAGGCATGGTCGGCCTGGTCGAGTTGGGCCGCGTGGACATCCAGGCCGCGGGCGCGGAAGTCCGCCGCTACGCTTTCGTTGGCCTCCAGGTTGCGGCTGGCGGTAAGCACCGTGCCATCCGCCTCCGCCAGGCCTTCGACAATGCACTTTCCGTAGCGACCCGCGCCACCGGTCACCAGACAGACTTTACCTTTGAGACTAAGCAGTTCCTTGACGTGCATCTTCGAGTTCCCCTTGCCTGAGAAAGAACCGCGGTTCTTACCTCGACAGGCCTCGCCTGGTCCTGGAAACCGGGTTCTCCGCCCACCCAGCTACCCCAGTTGGATGGTCCGACCGCCGCTCTCGAGACTCTCCTGGGCGCCGATCAGGGTGCTGATGAGATTACGGGTGACCTCGAAATCGAGCCGTGGTCGGCCGGCGCGGAACGAGCGGATGGCCTCCTCGAGGCTGGTTCTGAACATCGGGTAGGCGCCACCGTGATCAACCTTCAGGACGCCCTTGCGACCGTACACATTCAGCTCACCACCGGGAGCGATATCCATGAACACGTGTACCGTGGCCAGGGTGCCGCCCTCGAACTCGATCAGCAGAACGTCCTTGCCGGCGCCGCTGAGGTGGCGAACCGAGACGGCCCGCGGGTCGCCGAGCAGCGCAAACATGCCTTCGAGATAGTGGATGGCATACTTGCGCAGATCCTTCTTGCCCACGGCCACCACCAGCTCGATGGCACCGATAGCGGGCAGTTCAGCACGCCCCGATTGCACTCCTGATGAGTAGCGTAAGGCGCTGCATGACATGATGAAACGCCCCGCCGCATGCTGTTCGGCAAACCAGTCCAAGTCCTTCCTGGAGAAGGCCAGTGGCTTGTCGATGAAGATCGGGACGCCGGCCTCGATGAAGGGCCTGGCCATCGCGACGTGCTGCTCGGGGTCATCGCGGGCCAGCAGGACGGCGTCGACGCGACCAACCATGTCCTCCAGGCGCTCGCAGACGGCCTCAATGTGACTGGCCTTGGCCACCTGTTCGGAAAGGGCCCGGTCCTGGGTCCAGATATGGGTCACCCGCGCCCCGTCAAGGCCCAGGGTATCGCGGTTGGCACGCAGGTAGGCCGGAATCACGGGAAAGCCGCAGTGCTCCATGGCGGTCGCGTCATAGTCACCGTTGACGATGGCGGACCAGGAGTACGGGTGGCCGTTCCCTTCGCTCAAACCGACGACGCCCAGGCGCAAGATGTCCACGTTGGTGCTCCGTCTCTCGGCCGCCGGCTTCCCCCATCAGCGCAGGAACCGGTGCCAGTCCGCGCAACCCACGAAGGCGTCGCAGCAGGGCTCGGCTTGAGCGCGCAGGCCACGGTCGTCGGTGACCAGCCACACCGGGACGCCCTCGGCGCGGGCCTTGTTCAGGCGTGCCAGCAGATACTCATCGGCGTTCTGCGATTCCCGCAACCCGTTCGAGAACACCACGGTCAACCCGTCGCGCTCCTCGCGGGCGCTGAGCGCCCCCTGGCCATCAAAGACCACCTCGAGGTGGGCAAACGAGCGCGCCCGGGCCCGGCAGAGCCCAGAGAACACCTCGCGGCTGCGTGATAGCCCTTCGTTCTGCTCGTGAGCGGCTAACTCGGGCACCCGGCGAATGACATTGTAGCCGTCGATAAAGACGCAGACCGCGGCGGCAGCACTGTCGCTCAGGGCCGCACGCACATCCCATACCTCGCGGACAGGGACCGCTGCGGCCGCCGGCGCCGGAGCGCCCCCGGCCTGCACGACCGCGGTGATCAGCCGACGGCGCTGAGTCAGGGCCTGCTGCACGTGCTGCAGACCGTCGGCTCCCAGCAGATCGGCAACCACGTCCAGCCCCAGTAGCCCCTCGACGCGGTCCAGTTGCGCTACCGCCTCGCTGGCCGGAGCCGCCTCTTTGATGCGGGCCACTAGCTGGGCCGCCAGGTCGGTGCAGGGGGCTTCCGCCTCGGGCAACAGGGCCTGCAAGCGCTCCAGCTCCCGGCAGACCGCTGCGTGGACCCGGCGTACGTCGGGGAGGACTTTGACCGATTCGTCCAGGCAAATCCCCAGGCGCTGCGCCATGGCCGCGAGTTCGCGAATGCGAGCCCGGACGGCTTCGTAAGTCCCATACAGGTCGTTCTGCCGACGCTGTTCCGTCAGGATGCGTTCGGCGCGTTCCAGCAGCGCGGCGGCGCCGGGCTCAGGAACCGCGGCGGCCAGCCGGGAAAGGTCGGCGGTCAGCCCCAGGGCCTCGCGCTTGAACGCCGCCACGGCGACGGCGACGCGGGCCTCGACGGCGACAGCGGCCTGGTCGCCAGCGGCACGGGCCTCGCGGAGTTCGCGGCGGAGTTCCCGCTCACGCTGTTCGCCGTCCAGCCGCGCCTGGCGGAGTTCCTGCTCGCCCTCCCGTACCTTGCCGCGCTGTCGTGCCAGGGCTTCACGCTGAGCGGCCATATCGTGTTGCCGGCCGACATCCGGCGGCGCCGGAGTTGAGGCCGACGGGGCCGCGGGCGCCGCGAGGGTGACGGGCGGTGCCAGCGCGCAGACCGCAGCCGGGAGGAGTTCCGGGCGCGCCAGCCAGTCAGGACGCCAGAGGGCCTGGCGGCGCAGCAGCCGCAGCCCACGGCGCCGGAGGGCGGGGCGCGCATCGATGGCCATGGCGATTGCCAAGGCCGGATTGCCACTGCCGCGAAGGAGGTTGCGCCAGTTCCTTTGCAGCCATTCACCATCCAGAATCTGGAGCGCGCTGCAGGCCGGGGCCCAGGGCGCGTCGAGCGCCTGACGCAGCAGCGCCTCGACCCGTTCGAGCCGCCCCAGCAAAGCGCTGCGCAAACGCACCCGCACCGCCGGTTTCGCCAGGGTTGCTGGAGCCGGCTGGAACCCGCCCCTAAACACCGAGTCCTGCAGCAGCGGGACGGCCAGTATGGCCTGGAACAGCCGCTCGTTGCCGAGGGCCGACAATAGCCAGTCCGCCGCCGCTTCACTCAATGGCAATGCTTTACTCTGCGACATGCCCGTTATAGCCTTGATCCTGCGTGTGCTGCCTGCTGTCACCGCCCACCGGCCACCTCAACATACACGCACGGCCTGCCTACATCCATCCGGCGCCGGGGTAACCCAGGGCGGTTTCAAGAAAGCGCCGTCAGCTTCGGGACCGCAGCCGCTCCCGGCGGGTCCGCCGCCCGCCTCTGATTCCGTCCACGTCCACGTCCGCGGACGACGGACGCCAGAAGGGCGCTCCTGCGCGAGCGCCGCGGCGGCCACGCAGGGCCGCCCTCCAACGGGCCGACACGTTCCGGTCGGCCCGGAATGACCCACAACACGGTCGCGGAACGCGACTCAACCGCAGGTCGGGGCAATTCCTTGCACCCCTGCTTACAGGCTGCGCAGATAGGCCACGGCGCGACGCATCGCCTCGGCGGCCGGGATGTCGTTGCTCTCGTACTCGATATTCACGTAACCCCGGTAGCCCGCCTGGCGCATGGCCTTCCAGATGTCAGCCGTGGGCATGTCGCCTTCGCCGATCAGAGCGGACTTGAAGTACTTCCCCGTCAGCATCGGCCGGTAGCCTTCCGTCGGCTCGTTCCGCACGTACCAATCCTTGAGGTGAACATGCACCACGTCCGCGGCGCAGGCCTTGAACGAGGCGACGGGATCCTCGCCACCGGCGGCGTTGCCGCTGTCGAAGGTCAGCTTCAGGTCGGGGACGTGCCGCTTGGCTTCCAGGAAATCCGCGGCGGTCACAAAAGCGCTGGCGCAGCCCGGAAAATTCTCGATAGTCAGCACCACTCCGGCCTGCCGGGCCAGCGGCGCGATCTGGGCGAGGGCGGCGATCCACAGCGTGCGGAAGGCGATGCGGTCGAGGTCGGGCCGCTGCATGGTCGGGACCATGACCACGGGCGCGCCCAGGGCGACGGCATCCGCCAGGCCGCGCTTGGCCTCGCTCAGCCAGTCGCCCTCGGGAAAGGAGCGCAGGAAGAAGGTGTGGCAGGCGATGGTCAGGCCCGCCGCCGCGCTCATGGCCCGCAGATCGCTGGGGTTCCGGTCGTAGGTGCTGACCCAGTCGATGCCATCGAGCTTGAGTTCGGCGGCGCAGCGGACGATGTCCTCGGGGCCAACGCCCTGACGCGCCATGGTGTAGGTCATCATGCAGAGCTTCATCGGGCGGCTTCTCCAGGTGTCTTTAGCGGTACGGTGCGCTCACGGCCTGCCGGAAGGCAAGGCATAGGATACCCTGCTTTGAGGGATACCGCGAACCGGCCCGAGACGGGCGGCAGCGACGACCGGAGACGGCGGAAGTCCTGCCCTCAGGCATGACGGCCCGCCGACCTCCACGCCCTGCGGGCGGAAGAGACGCTCCGGGACGACGTCTCTAAGCCGCCGCGCGCCAGACCTGCGCCCGGCCTGGATGCCGCGCCTGCTTCCGGCTGCTTGCCGACGCTATAGTACGCGCCTCGAGCGTTCGATGACGGTTGCCGGTGGCGAAGGACACAATACGAGTGATGAGCGACCCGACGCAGGCGACCCGGACGACGGCCAGCAGCGGCGCAGATGGCAGGGGACGGGTGCTCTACCCGGCCACGGTCTTGGTGGCGATGGGCATCGGGACGCTCTCCTTGGGCATCGTCTTCTGCGCCTCGGAAGTCTACCAGGCCTCGCCCGCCCAGATCGGCTTCCTGGCGGCCACTTGGTCATTCCACTACATCCTCGGCTGTCTGCTGGTGCGCCCGCTGGGCCAGCGCCTGCGTCCCCGTGACAGCATTGCGGTCGCTGCCATGCTGATGGGGTGTGCCGTGCTGCCGATAGTCTTTCTGCACCGGCTCATGCCCGTGTTTCTATGCTACGCGGCCTACGGCATCGCGACCGCCTTCTTCTGGCCGCCGCTGATGGGTTGGCTTTCGACCGGGAGCGAGGGAGCGCAACTGAACCGCACGATGGGGCGCTTCAACCTCTGCTGGAGCGGCGGCGGCATTGTCGGCCCGATCCTGGCCGGCGTGCTGTCGCGCTACGACCCGCGACTCCCGGTTGCCGCGGCGGGATCGTTCTATCTGGCGGCGGGTCTCTACGTCGCCTGGGCTGGCCGCGGGCGGGCCGACCCCGTCGGCGTGCCCCCGGCCAGCTGCTCCAGCCCGGATGGGGCGCTCCCGCCGGGCCCCGACGAGGGCGGCACCGTGCTGCGTTACCCGGCCTGGGCTGGACTCTTTGCGGCCTATCTGGTACTGGGCCTCACCTTCAACGTCTTCCCTCTGGCGGCCCAGGATCAGATGGGCATGAGCAAACCCATGGTCGGGGTGCTGCTGTTCATCCGGGCGCTGGCCACCACCCTGACTCTGTTGGTGCTGGGGCGCACCACGGTCTGGCACTTTCGGATCAGCCAGATGGTGATCGGCCTGGCGACCTTCGCGCTGCTCATGGTCGCCCTGCCGTTTGGCACTAGCCCCGTGGCCGTCGGTCTGCTTCTGGCGGCGGTTGGCGCCCTGGCCGCACACGGCTACGTCAACAGCCTTTTCCATGGCGTTGCCGGCAGTCGGCAGCGTGCCGTCCGGATGGCCATCCATGAAGCTCTCCTCTCGGCGGGCCTGGTCGTCGGCGGCGCCTGCGGCGGGGTCGTGTTCCAGCTGGCCGGTTACACCGCCGTCTGCCATACCGCCGCGGGAGTCTTGGCTCTGACCGCCGCCGCGGCCGCCATCTTGGCCCTGCGGCTACGGCAGGCCACGCCGCGTGGCTAGGACACCGACCGCCAGCGCCAGACAAGCGCGCCATTTCCGGAGCGCATATCGTGCAGCCCGGTGGCGTTACGCTATAGTACATCTCCAGTGGCACCGTATCCCCAGTGACCTGTCCCAAGCACGGATAAGTTCGAGGAGCGTCGGGGGCAGGAGGAACGGTGCCTTTGATTATGTGGATCGCTTTGCTGACTCGACGGACGGTGGTCGTCCTGAGTGCCGCGTTCGCGACGGTCATCCCCGTCCGTGCCCAAATTGCGCCTGCCGGTGAGCTTCAGGTGCTGTTGGACCGGGCTTTGCTGGCCAACCCCCAGGTACTGGCCGCCAAGAGCCGGGTGGAACAGGCTCTGGAGCAACACGAAGAGCTGCTGGGTTTCTTCGACCCCCAGCTCTACGCCGCCGGCGGTACGGCACAGCGGGCCAGGGGCGTTGCGGGGGGCACGGGCTGGACCTCGCTCACGAACGACGCCGATGAACTGACGGCAGGCATCGAGTTTCCCGTGCGTCCAGGCGCCTATATCAGCATGGGCGCGACCGAACGCTCTCTTCTGGACGGCGGCGGTGGCTACGACCAATTGTATCAAAGCCTGTTTGGCGTCCGCCTGCGTATACCGCTGTTGCGCGACCGGGGATTCGTGCAGTTCGAACAGAACCGCGCCCGGACTCTGGCCGAATACAACGGGCAGGTGAGCGACCTGATCGGGGTCATGCAGACCCTGCGGCATGCGGTCGAGACGGCCTACGTCGATGCCTACTCGACCTTGGCCTCCTACGATGTCTCAAAACGTGCCACGAAACGCTTTCGGGTACTCCTCGAACAGGCTCGCGAGCTGTCACGGTTGAAGGTGATGCCGGCCTACCAGGTTTTTCCGACCGAGATGGAGCTGTCCCTGCGGTTGGAGGAGGAGGAGCAGGCGCGTCAGGTCCATGTCGTCAGTTTGATCCAGCTCCAGAAGCAGATCGGCGACCAACAGCCGGTCACGCTGGGGTTCGGGCCAGAACACGTGGTCGAGGTGGCCAGCGGCCTTGGCAACCTGCCCGAAGTGGACCTGGAGCAGTCCCTGGAGCGCCGCGGCAGTTACCTGCGCCTGCAAAACCGCATCGAGGCGGCCCGGACGGACCTGAAGCGCGCCACCGACGACCTGCGGCCCGACCTCTCGCTCAATGCCGCAGTGACCTGGAGCGGGGAAGACCCGGACCAGCCCTTCGCCTCGCACACCATCATCACGGACGAGAACCTGGGCGGCGAAATCGTGGTCGTCTGGCAGCAACCCCTGATGCATCGCGCCGCCAACCATCGCCTCAGCGGCGCCCGGGCCCACATCGCCGAGCTCAGGCAATCCATCGAAACGGAACGCAATGCGTTGAAGGCGGACATGCAGAGCGCCATGGAGGCGTATAGCGTCCTCATCGGACGCCTGAAACTGCTGGGGCAGGCCAAGGAAGCCGCGCAACAGACCGTAGCCGCGGAAGATGAACGCTTCCGCCTCGGCGAAGGCACCAGCCGCAATGCTCTCGACGCCCAGAAGGATCTGACCACGACGCTGAACCGACAGGCCGGGGCCGCGGCGGCTCTCCTCCGCGCTCTGGCCGATTACCGACATGCCGCGGGGTATCCGGACGCCGCCCAGCCCTGAACGGCTGTACGGCCCCGCCCGCACGAGGACACGCATATGGCCTGGATTTTTGACCGCTTCAAGAAGCCGCGAGAACAGGGGCAGCCCGAGGAAAACGGCGAGACCTTGCGCAATTCCCTGCTACAGGAGGAGCAGCAGGAGAATTTGCAGTTGGACATGGCGGTGCTGGAGGACGACGATGGCTCGCGGGAGGAGAAGCTGGCCAAGGTTGCCGAGAAGGAGGTCCAGAGCGCCGCCGAAGTCTCGATCAAGAGGCTGCACGTCATCCGCATGGGTCGCTGTCCGCTCTGTGGCGCCCATCTGAGCCAGCACCTGTTCGCCGGCATCTGCGAAACCTGCGGCTGGCACGACTACGAAGTGCCCCGCACGGGTCCGGTGCGGGTCCATCTGCGCCACAATGACCGGGTGGTGGAGGGCGACCGCTGTTACATCGTCAAGACCGGCGCCTGCCTGGTGATCCGCAGCGACGTCGTGGTGGCCCGCCTGCCCCGTGAGTCCTACGACTATGTCGAATATGTCTGGACGGAAGACGAGATCGACCAGCGCCACAAGCAGGTGGTGGACCGCATGCAGATCAGTTGCGGCTGGTGCGGCGACCCGGCCGATCCCGACAAGGACGGCTTCCACATGGTCCACGTCGCCTTCGGTGGGGTCCAGGAACGCTACTGTTTCTGCTCCGACGATTGCTATGAGGCGTTCCGCAAGATGTATCCGGCCCGGGTGCATCGCAACTGCTACGAACGCGACTGCAGCGAGTGCAACCTCTGCATCAAGCGCTACAGCAATGAGGCCGAAGGCATCCGCATGCTGGCCAAGGACTTCCTCACGGTGCGCAAGAAAGTTACCAAGTAAGTCTTGGCCGCGGTCCGCCGCGGCGAGGCAGGGGATACGGGTTCATGAGCGACTACCGCAACACCGTCGGCGAGGACAAGCCGGTGACGCCCAGGAAGGCGCGCCGCCGCCGTCTTCTCATCGTCCTGTGTACCCTGGCGCTGCTGGGTGGGATCGTCTACACCGGCATCGCGGTGAAGCTTGAGCGCTACATGGTATCCTCCGGCTATGTGACCACCCGCGAGTACGCCGAGGTCCGGCCCGCCATCGCGGGCACGGTGGCGGAGATTCTGGTGTCCGGCGGGAGCGTGGTCCAGAAGGGCGAGGTGCTGGTGCGCCTCGAGAGCGAAGAGGAACAGGCGACCTGCGAGGAGTCGCGGGGGCGGGTCCAAAAGATGGAGGTGGACGTCGACCGGCGACGCACCGAGATGGACACGCAGATGGACCGCAGCCGACTGGTGCTCGAGGAGCAGCAGCGCAACCATAGGGACGCCATCGAGATCCTGCGCCTGCAACTGCGGGATGCCCAGACCAAGTTGCAGCGCACCCGGGAGCTGGTCGAGCGCGGCCTCAAGGCGGGCAATGCGCTGGAGGATGACAAGCTCAAGGAGGAGCTGGTGCAGGTGCAGCTCGCCAGCCTGCTGGCGCGAGACCTGACCATCTACGAGACGCTCCTGGAGCGCGACCACGCGGCCCAGACCACGGAGCTGCAGTCCATGGAGGAAGAGCTGAACGCGCTGCGTGACGGGGTCCGTCGGAACGAGGCCCGGCTCAAAGCCAAGGACATCCGCGCGCCCATCGCCGGACAGGTGTTGCGCTACGAGTTTGTCATCGGCGAACTGGTCCGGCCGGAGACGGTCCTCTGCGAAATCTTCGGCGGCAATCAACTGGTGCTCAAGCTACGGGTCCCGGAGCGCCATGCCGCACGGGTCGCCGTCGGCCAGCGTTACCGCGCTGTGCTGCCGCCCTACAAAGGCCTCCAGAAAGTGTACTTCACCGGCACCGTCGACTACCTGCGCAACGCCATCCAGGCGGAGGCGAAGACGACCTACCGGGTGGCCTACTGCAGTTTCGATCCGCGCGGCCACGCCATCCAGCCCGGCACCACCGCCGAAGCGCGCCTCTACTACGGCCGGTCATGCCTGTGGTTCTACCTCTTCAACATCGACATCTGAGCGCAGCGGGAGCCGCAGGTGCATGAGCGAGAGCCGGCATAACCTCGCCAAGATTCTCGCCTTTGCGTACCCCTATCGCATCCGCTTGCTGGGACTGATGGCGCTGACCGTGCTGCTGTCGGTGTTTGCGATGTTGCCGCCGCTGGTTACCCGCGCCATCATCGACAAGGTCCTCACCGAAGGCCGTCGCGACCTCTTCACCAGCCTGGCGGTCTGTATGTTCGTCATGCCCCTGGTGATGGCGGCCTGCTACTACATCCAGTCGCTGGGCATCGCGCAGGTCGGGCAACGCTTCGTCTTCGACATCCGCATCGCGCTGTATCACCACATGCTGGGATTGTCCCTGCGCTTCTACGGCAAGCACAGCGCCGGCAAACTGGTGAACCGGCTGATGGGCGACAGCGGCACCGTGCAGCAGATGCTCACCGGCCAGACCATCAACGTCATCAGCGACCTGGTCTGCGCCACCTTTGCGGTCACCGCTACCTTCGCCATCAACTGGCGCCTGGCCACGCTGCTGGCGCTGATCGTGCTGATCTTCGTGATCAACTATCGCTTCAACATCCACCGCATCCGCCGCGCCAGCCGCAGCGCCTGGTCCGCCATGGACCGTCTCAGCGGCGGCGTGCAGAACCGCCTGGTGGCCAATGTCGCGGTCAAGACCTTCGGGGCCGAGGAGCGCGAGAACACCGTCTTCCATCGGCACTCCGAGAACACCCTGGAGTACGGCCGGGAAGCTATGGTCGCCGGCAGCAACTTCAGCCTCAATACCAACCTGATCCAGAACCTGGGGCGCTCACTGATCTACTTCCTGGGCTGCGCCATGGTGCTCAGCGGCGACCTCACCTACGGCGACGTCATCGCCTTCACCACCTACGCCATGCAACTGCTCATGCCCGCCGTGCGCTTCTCCGAGCTGGCCCGCCAGATCCAGCAGGTCGGCATCGCCACCGAACGGCTCTTTGAAATCTTCGACGAAATCCCCGAGATTCGCAATGACGCGCACCCGATCACCGTGACCCAACTGAAGGGCCGGGTGGACTTCAACAACGTCTTCTTCGAATACGAGACCGGGCGACCGGTGATCCGTGGGCTGGACCTGCATGTGGAGGCCGGGCAGAC
>CAILKC010000962.1 GCA_903834675.1 uncultured Victivallales bacterium
ACCGGAATGAGACTTGCCGACGCGGGTCCGATTCCGATCCGGCCGGGACGCGCCGGATCGCCTGGAGGGCGGCCCTGCGTGGCCGCCGCGGCGCCGACGCAGCGGCGCCCTCCAACGCCCCTCGTCCGCCGCGGCGGACGAGGGGCGGAATGGGAAGCGCCTGGTGTCCTGCGAGGTTGCTGCAAGTCTCATACAAGGGTTCAGGGTTCAGCCCCCGGCTGGGGCCGGACATAGCGGAATGAGACTTCCAGCCTGCGCCACGATGCGTACGTAGTAGAGGCTTTAGCCGGTTTCGCGCCCCCATTGAGGCCGCCTGAAGGCTCGACTACGTACCTGCGCCGCGACCGGCCTGCACCTTGCAAGTCTCATACAAGGGGATGCATCCGCCGCCGCCTTGTACCGCCAGGTGGCCCGGCTACCGTAGCGGCCATGCTTGCCGCACTTGCTATGTATGTCGGGGTGGGTTGTGTCGCCGGGGTTCTGGCTGGACTGCTTGGGGTAGGCGGCGGGCTGGTCATCGTGCCCATGCTGGGCTTCTGTCTGGCGCGCGAGGGGGTTTCTCCGGGGGCGATCATGCACATGGCGCTGGCGACCTCGATGGCCAGCATCATGTTCACGGCCGTCTCAAGTGCCTGGGCGCATCACCGGCGTGGCGCGGTGGAGTGGTCGGTGGTGCGCCGGATCGTCCCGGGGGTGCTGTTGGGCACCTTCCTGGGCTCCTGCGTGGCGGCGCGCCTGCCGACGGGCTTCCTCAAGGGTTTTTTCGTCGTCTTTCTGTTCTACGTCGCCGTGCAGATGCTGGTTGGGGGCAAGCCGAAGCCTTCGCGCGAGTTTCCGGGTTGGGCCGGGATGCTTGGCGTCGGCGGCCTGATCGGGGGGGTTTCCAGCTTGGTGGGGATCGGCGGCGGGACCCTCTCGGTGCCCTTCATGGTGTGGTGCAACCTGGCCGTACACCGTGCCATCGGCACCTCAGGCGCCATCGGCTTTCCGATCGCGCTTGGGGGGACCATCGGCTACCTATACAACGGCTGGCACGCTCCGGATCTGCCGCCGCTGGCGCTGGGGTTCGTCTATCTGCCTGCCCTCGCGGGTATCGTCTGCGCCAGCGTGCTGACCGCGCCCCTGGGCGCTCGGCTGGCACACAGCCTGCCGGTGCCACGGCTGAAGCGCGCCTTCGCCGTGCTGCTGTTGATCATGGGCACGCGCATGCTCTGGAGCCTGATCTCACGCTGAAGGAAAAACGCTCCAGGCCCATTTCTCAACGCAGGAGCATGGCTTCCTGGGGGGCCAGCTTGATGGCGCGGTCCTGCCCGTTCCAGCGCAGGGTGCCGGTGCGCGCCTCGTTGGTCACGTTGGCCAGGATCACGGCCGTAGAGCCATCGGCGGCGCGGAAAGCGTTGTGCAGGATGGCGGGCACGGTCCGGCTGGTGTAGGGGATGGTGTCGGTCTGCAGTGGCGGCGGGTGGAGCATCCGGCCATGCTGCAGGTAGGGTCGGCCCTCGCCGTGGAAGAGCTGCGACCACTGCCGCGTCAGTTCATGGTCACCCGGGGCGGCGTCGGCTGCGATGACCTCGCCGGTGGCGTCGTCCAGGATGGCCAGGTCGTCCACCCAGACGCGGGCGGCGCCGCTGACATGCACCATG
>CAILKC010000963.1 GCA_903834675.1 uncultured Victivallales bacterium
CCAAGGGGGCGTTTCGGGCGCACAGGGCAACGCCCTGGGTACCCGTCCACAGCGAAGATTGAGCCCTGAAGGGGCGGACCATGCGACCTCGGTGGGAAGGTAGGGTAGATGGCTCTCCCCTACAGGGCTCAAACCCATAACCATTCTATTCCCAGGGCGTTGCCCTGGGCTGGTATGGCAACGCGCCTTCAGCGCTTCAGACGGACTCTCTTATTGCACAGGTCGACTTTTCTTGAAAAGTAGCTATTCAGGTTACAACTCAGGTGCATGTCCCTGCCCCAACGGGGCTGTGGCTCAGAGCCCAGGGTTGCGGCCAGGGTGCCGCTACCCTGGGTCACATGGGGTCATGTCCTCCTAGCCCAACGGGGTTGCGTCTTGGCACCCTGACGCAACCCCGTTGGGGTAGACTGGGTTTGCTGCCTTGCTCACCCAGAGTAGGCCGACGCAACGGCCAAGCCTGGGCTTGGGTACGCAGCCCCGTTGGGGCAGGATACCCAGTTGCACCTGAGTAGTCACCCTCAGTGAAGATTGGCGCCTGGCTCTGAGAGCACGCTTTGGAGGGCGAACCTCCACGGGTCTTGCAGACGGCTTGTACTGCACGGGCGGTGAGCCGTCCCCTGCCCCCCGCGTCTGGCCCTGGAGCCCGCGCTGCCAAGCCCGTTCCGGGTCCGCTGCGGCGGCTCGCGATACCCCAGATACGGCGGAAGCCCTGGCTACGCCAGAGCGGACCGCCGACTCCAGGCGAGATGCTGGTGAGCCGAGGCTTCTGCACGAGCCTCAGCCGTCAGTGCGTGTTGCGCAAGATCAACTCCACGTACTCGAACGACTTGACGGCATCCTGGATGGACGTCTCGGGAATCTGGCGCGTCTTGACGCAGTCGATGAAGTGCCGGTCTTCGTGGAAGAAGCCGTAGAAACGGTAGAACTGGTCGCTGCCCGCCAACTTGGCGCCGCTGAAGTAGGCATTGCTGTCGCCGCCCGCGGCCCCGGCGGAAAGGCTGTATTGCTGGGTGCCATCATGGCGCAACAGCAGCCCCTCGCACTGCGCCCCGCCCATGCCTAGGTTGAGGAAGGCGCTGGCCCCAGGACCATGGATCTCAAACCGGTGAACCCGACCGCCCGTCCGGTAGTTGGCCTTGACGATGCCGATGGTGCCATTGTCGAATCGCGTGACCGAGTTCCACGCATTGATCACGGGTTCCTGGTGCGACGCCGTCAGCGTGTAGGCTTCCACCGGAGTCGCCCCCGCAAGCCAGCGGACCAGGTCCGCGGCATGGATCGTGTCGGACTCGAAAGCGCTCAAACCGCCACGGTCAAAGGCGCCCGTACCGTACTTGTAGAAACACCCCTCGACCTGCGTAACCTGGGTTATCGCATCGAAGGCCCGCTTCATTTCCCGCACCAGAGGAATGTAGCGACGGTTGAAGCCTACCATCAGCAGCCGACCCGTCTCCTCAGCTTTGCGCATCATCCCCTGCGCCTGGTACAGCGTGATGCCCGGCGGTTTCTCCATGAACGTGTCAAGCCCGGCCTGGAGGCAGGCCATGACCACGTGGAAGTGGTTGCACGGCTCCACCAGGCAGAAGATGGCGTCCAGTTTCTCCTGAGCCAGCATCTGGTGATAGCTGACGTAGGTCTTGGGAATCTTGAACTTGTCCGCCGTGCGCCGAGCCTTCTCCTCAACTAGGTCGCACAAGGCCACGACCTCGACGTCGTCCATATCCCGTAGCGAAGGCAGGTGAACGCTGTTGCACATGCCTCCGGCGCCGATCACGCCGACCCGTACCCGTTTCGCCTCACTCATCGCCCCTTACTCCCTTGTCTGACGGCGCGCTTGACGGCCTCGCCGCCCCACGCCGCGCCTGACTGAACGACCGGTAAACTCCCTGACCGACTGGCGCATACAGTGTCCCTGACCAAACTCGCTTTCAACCGGCCCTGCCACGATTTGCGGGGCCTCGACCCGCGCTGCCGCAGTCAGGCAGAGGTCACCGCCACGCTGGGCGGACTGACGAAATCGTGGTAGCGCGCGGCGACGGCCCCCGCCGCCGTCGTCCCCGCGTGGCAGTACACGCGGTAGCGGAACGTCAGGCTTGCGCCCGCCTCAAGCTGATGGCTGCCATCAACCGTGCGGTCGTTCAGGAAATGCGACAGACCAAACGGGTTCGCCGTCATCAACCCGTAATCGCGCACATGCCAGTACGTCGGGTAACGGAAATTCGACGGATGGTCGAAGATCGCCAGACCTACGGTGTGGCCGTTGACCGGCCCATAGTAGTCACACCAGTGCGCCCGCTTGCCCCAGGTCTCGGCTTCGTTCGTCCCGCCATAGGAGTTGACGATGGTGCCCGCCCCGGAGGCGTCCATGCTGCTGGCAACCCGAATGGAGCAAAGCCCGCCCTCTTTAGTGTCCCCAAAGCGAACCGGCCCTTCGCTGGCCCGGAAACTCACCGTGAGGTCGATGGCCCGGCCACTCGCAGGCATATTCCAGACGACCAACTCGCGCTGCTCCTCGAGAACCTTCACGCCGCGCTCAGACACCCAGTCCACCAGGCCGGAGATCCGGCCCGAACAGGGCCCCGCCTCGCAGGCCGTGATGCCGCGCAGCACCTGAGTCGCATGGCC
>CAILKC010000964.1 GCA_903834675.1 uncultured Victivallales bacterium
TGCGGGCCGCAGTTGCAGACGTAGTTCCACGGCGTCTGCCCGATCTCCCCGCCCAGCACTTCCCACATCCGCGCCGACTCCGCACACAATGTGACCGGAGTGTTGGGGCTGAGGCGCCTGACCTCGCTGAGAAAGTGGCGGTACATCGTCTCCTTGACCGCAAACGGAAAGGGCCGTTCGCCGTTCGCGGCCTTGTCCCATGCGCCCTCCTGCCGCTGGGCGGCCCACGCCGCCTCGACAAACTCCGCATCCAGGTTCTCCAGGCCCAGCGTCGCCGCCATCTCCTCGACGCTGTCGAAGAAGACGGTCTCGATGCTGAGGTTGTCGGGCCGGACCTGGCGGAAGAGCTGCTCGAGCATCGCCGTCGTCTCTTCGCGCCAACCTTTGAGCGGAATCAGCGGTTTGAACTTGAAGCGCACCGTGTAACCCGCCTCCTGGCAACGACGGGCCGCCTCGATGCGCTCCGCCATGGCGCCGGTGCGTTCCTCGAAGCGGCGGCTCACGGAGTCCGTGGTCAAGGTCCACAGCATGATGGTGTGGCCGCGGTGCTCCAGAGGCAGGAGGAAGTCGATGTTGGCGCTCTTGCTGAAGAGGATGAGGTAGCGGTCCTCGCGCCTGGCGAAGTCATTCACCAGCAACGCGGTGGCGCCATATTCCGGCTCGATGGCGAGCACATCCTGTTCGACGTCATAGCGGAAGGTCTTCTGCCAGGGGTGCTCCGCCAGCAGGTGGTCGACCTGGCCGATGAACTCCTCGACGTTCAGCATGATGACGTACACCGAACCGCGCTGGCAGTAGGCGCAGCGATGCACGCAACCCCAGGCGCTGTGCAGATCGTGCAGGCTCCAGCACACCAGCGCCGGGTTCCAGGTCGGCCGCTGCTCATAGTGGAAGAATGGCGGCACCCCGAGCATGGCCTGCACCCGGCTGCCGACGAAGTTCTGCTTGCAGTCGCCGTAGCGAACGTGCGCCTCGATGCATCGGCGGTAAAGATCGCTCTGGACGACGGCGGCACGGGCCTCGGGCGTGGGCCAGGTGAAGGCACCAAAGATGAAGTCGGGATCGTGATGAACCGGATAGGCGCCCTGCCGCACCTCGCCAATCCAGCCGCTGGCTCGAATCACCTCCGGCAACTGCTCCGCCGTGAGCACCGGCACGCTCGACGGCTCCCGGCCCAGCGCCCGGACCAGCCGCTCAAAGCGAATCAGGTTGCGCGGATCGCGCAGCGCCCACTCCATGACATACACGTTCTTTGGGTTGATCTTGTACACCGCTCGCGTCCTCCATGCCAGGCTTCTTCGCGTGCCTACCCATCACCCCTCAACCTGGGCGAGCTTGGCGTCGGGAATGACAATGACCTTGCGCGTCGTGTTGCGGTCTTCGCGCAGCAGTGAGAACGCTTCAACCAGCCGACTGAGTGGGAAGGTATGACTGACAATCTCCCGGCGCGGCACCACCTTCCGATGCAGCATCTGCAGGGCTTCCGGCAGGTACACCGCCGGGGAGGCGAAGGAGGCACGTAACTGCTTCTTGCCCAGATGCATACTTGTGGTATTGAAGGAGACCGTCCCGCCGACACCCCAGTCAAAGCCGATGAACACGACGACCCCGCCATAGCCGCAGGCGTCCAGGCTCGCCGGCAGGGTCGCTGGCGGTGCGGTGGAGAGCACCTTGTGAAAACCGCCGTAGGGCTTGCCACACTCTGCCAGGGAGGTCTTGGACAGGTCGATCACCGCGTCGGCGCCGAGGCGCTTGGCGGTCTCAAGCTTGCCCGGGGTCCGGTTGGCGGCTACCACCAGGCCGGTGGTGCGACGGCGGGCAATGGCCAGGGCCATCAACCCGATGGCGCCGCTGCCGACGATCAGGACGTTGTCGCTGAGGCCGATCTCGGCGACCTTCACCATGTCCACCGCCACGCCGCAGGGCTCGGCCAACACCGCGGCCAGCGGCTCGATGCCGTTCGCCGGCACCGCGGAGTGGCCGGGCGCCAGCATCGCGTCGGCGAAGCCCATGCTTGGACCGCTCCAGATGCCGGGGGCTTTGCGGCAGAGGTCCACGCGGCCGTTGCGGCAGAGGTCGCATTCGCCGCAGAACGAACCCGACTCGAGCACGACCTGGTCGCCGGGCTTGACATGCTTGACCAGGGCGCCAGCCTGGCGCACGATGCCGACTACCTCGTGCCCGAACGGCCGCGGCTCCTGCGCCAGTTGCGCGCCAATCTCGAGGTCGTGTCCGCAGATGCCGCAGGCCAGCACCTCCAACAGAATCTCGTGCGGCTGGGGCGCCGGCAGTTCGATCTGGCTGAAACTGATCTTGAACGGCATCTGCATGCGTGCGGCGGTAATTGAAGTGCCCATGCGCGTGTCCCCTGTGGTGCGTGTCTCGTTGACGGCGTGGCGGTAACTTCGTGCCGCAGCAGCGCCGCGTCCACCGCGCGGTGCGCCGAGGGTGCTAGTGGCGCTGGACAGAACAGGGCCGCGGGGCTTCAAGAAAACTCTGCTGAGGCTGCCGCCGGCGGGTACCGCGAACCCGGCCCCTGCGGGTCCTTGGCATCGCGGGCTCCAGGGGGTAGACGCGGTTCCATTCCGGTTCGCCCGGAAAGTGGCGAACCGCCTGGAGGTCGGCGGTCCGCACCGGCCCCGCCGGGGCTTCCGCCGTCTCCGTCGTCTCGGGGTCTTGCCGCCGTCGGGTACCGCGAACCCGCCCGGAACGGGCGCTGGCATCGCGGGCTCCAGGGGGTAGACGCGGTTCCATTCCGGTTCGCCCGGAAAGTGGCGAACCGCCTGGAGGTCGGCGGTCCGCACCGGCCCCGCCGGGGCTTCCGCCGTTTCCGTCGTCTCGGGGTCTTGCCGCCGGCGGATACCGCGATCTGCCGCGGCGGACCTGGAACGGGCGCTGGCCATCGCGGCTCGCTTGCTTATATTCGGGAAAGACGGTTGGGAGCCTGCCGTCGACGAGTTGCATCTATGGTCCCGGCGGGAGTCTCGATATGCGTTTTGCGCCCTGCATCCTACTGGTCCTTACCCTGTTTGCGCAGGTTCGCGCTGGGGCGGTTGGCGAGGCGAACTGGCCCGCCGCCAGCGCGCTTCGCCGGGGTCAGGCGCCGGTCATCGACGGGCGCCTGGGCGCCGAGGAGTGGCAGGGCGCCACGCGGCTTAGCGGTTTTGTGCTGCTGGGCGGGCGGATTCTGGCGGGCAGGCAGCCCGACGCGCGCCTGGCCTGGCTGGCGGCGGGGTTGGCCGTCGGCATCGAGATTCCGCTGCCCCCGGGCGAAAAGGCAAAGGCCCAGGCGACCGATTGGGATGGCACGGTCTGGCAGGACGACTCGGTCGAGGTCCATGTCGATCCTGACCACGGTCATAAACGTAGCTACCAGTTCGTGGTCAACGCCCTCGGGACGCGCCTCGACAGCCGGGGCGGCGATCTGCGCTACAACGCCGAATGGCAGGCCGCCGCGGTCAACCAGCCTGGCCGCTGGACCGCCGAGTTTCTGATCCCGTGGGCGGCCCTGGAAGCAAGCGCGCCGACGGCCGGACAGACCCTCGGCCTGAACCTGGCGGTGAACGCCTCCCATCTCGGTGGCATTCTGACCTGGGCGCCGCTCACGGGCGGACTGCATGCGCCGGCCCAGTTTGCACACCTCACCCTGGCCACCGATACGGCCGTATCCCTGCTGAACCTCGAGGCGCGCCGCCTTGCCGAGCTGCGGGTAGAGGTCCTCGGCACGGGCAGCGCCGAGGTGTCTTGGACGCTGGATCGGCGCGCTGCCCCCGACCGTCTCGAATCCCTCTGCCGAGAAAGCCGCACCGTGAGCGCGGCTCAAGCGCTGCCGCTACCCGTGTCGATCCCGCTCGCTAACGGCTTTCCGAAGGCGGGGAGCTACGCGCTGAAATGCGTCGCCGCGAGCGGCGGGCGAGTCCTGTTGCAGCAGGCGGTCGAGCTCGAGGTGGGCGCGTCCCTGGAACTCCGCGCTCAGGCCTTCCTCCGTGAGCCGCGGCTGGGGTTCACCGTGCGGGCCGATCCCGTCGCGTTCCCGCCCGCCGCCAGCGAGATCACCTTGACCGTCAGCGGTCCGGCTGGCGTCATCCTGGAGGAGAAGAGGGCCCCGGCGGCGGATACGGGCGAGGTCCGCCTCGAGCTGGCGGGCGACCAGGTCCCCGCGGGCCGACTGACGGTGCGGGCCGAGGCGGTACAGCGCCTCAGCGGGGTGCGCGGTAGCGCGGAGAGGGTCCTGGAGAGTCCGCTCAAACCGGTCTGGCTGGGCACCAGCGAGGGGCTCAGCCGCGAGGTGCCCGCGCCCTGGACGCCGCTCAAGACCAGGGGCTCGGCGGTGTATTGCTGGGAGCGCTGCTACCGCTTCGAGCGCTCGCCCTTCCCCACGGAGATCACGGCGCGCGCCGCGGCGCTTCTGGCCGGCCCGATCCGTCTCACTGGTGCCTGCAACGGCACGCCGATCGCCTGGAAGGGCGAACACCCGCGAATGCTGGAAGACGCCCGCGACCGAGTGTCCATGGCGGTGAGCGCGACGGCACCGGGGCTGGCCCTGGCGGGCGTGGTTACGGTGGAGTATGACGGCATGGTCCGGATCGATGCCACCCTCACTCCGGCCGCGGGCCAGGCGACGTTGCGGGACCTGACGCTGGAGATACCACTCCTGCCCGAACGCGCGCGTTACCTCTATCATTTCCCCGGACAGTGGGGCAGCGTGGCCAACAGCGGCTTCCTGCCGTCGGCAGGCTGGAGCCATGCCTTCAAGCCCTTTGTCTGGCTGGGCGACGAAGACCGCGGCCTGGCCTGGTTCTGCGAGTCCGAGCGCAACTGGTTTCCGCCGGGAGCGGCAGACGCCCTCACCATCCAGCGTGAGGACAAGGCCGTGGTGCTGCGCTGTCACCTGATCCGCGGCGAGCTGGCGGTGAGTCGGCCGCTGGAGTACACCTTCGGCTTCCAGGCCACGCCGGTGAAGGAGCCCGAGAAGACGGTCTGGGACTACCGCATCACGCATCACGGCAGCTATGGCCTGGAAAGCCAGCCCGCAACCGTCGGCGGCACGATCACCTATCCGGCCGAAGGGCACCTCAGCGCCAGCGCCGGAACTTTCGAGTGCTGGTATCGACCGGCCTTCGAGAACCAGGAACGGGGCGTGCCCCGTAAGGACCGGCGCAACACCACCAACCGCAGCATCTTTACCCTGAAGTGGGACGCCGACCCGGCCGGCGGCAGCAACTGCGGTCTTTACTGGAATGAACAGGTGCAGGGGCCGGTGGCGTGGTCACGTCGCCAAGGCACGGTCTTGCTCAACCCCGGGGCCGCGGTGGACTGGAAAGCGGGGCAGTGGCTTCACCTTGCGCTGACCTGGAGCGACCAGGTGCGTCTCTACGTCGACGGCAAGCTGGTGGCTGAGACCGCCAACACCGGCTTCATCCCCGAGCCGCTTGGCAAGGCGGTGATCGAACTCGGCGGAGCGCAGGCCATGGCCCTTCTCGATGAGGTGCGCATTCTCAGTACGGCCCGGCCGCCAACGCTCAACCCCGGACCCGTGGTGGCCGACGCGGAGACGTTGCTTCTGGACTCTTTTGAGGGCTACGGCAAGGGCGGCACGGGCGGCCCTGGCAAGGCCGCGAAGTCGGTGGCCTTCACCGCGGCCAAGTTTGGCCAGGGCGCCTCGTGGGATCCGGCCAGCAACGCCACCCAACTCCAGCGTTTGGTCGAGGCCGGGGTGCGCACGATCTGCTTCCACGAGCACTGGTCGCCCTACCAGTCACATCCCTACGTCACCGCCGAGAACCGGCCCCGGTTGCGTCGTCTGGCGGACGCCTGTCGCGAGGCGGACGTGGATTTGCTGCTGTACATGTCGCGGCAGTTCGCGGACAACGCGCCGGAATGGGAGCTGTACGCCGATGAGGTGCTGCAGCTGCCACGCTCGGGCGCCTACCGTCGGCAGCCCGAACAGAAGGCCTACATCGCCTGCTGGAACAGTGCCTGGAAGGACTTCTGCCTGTACTACCTGGGCAAGACGCTGGACGAGTTCAAGCACGGCGGCTGGTATCTCGATGGCCCCGAGTGGCCGATGCCCTGCAACAACCCGCACCACGGCTGCGGCTACCTCGCCCCCGACGGGTCCCGTCGGCCGGTCTATGACATCTTCGCCACCCGCGAGTTCATGAAGCGCCTCTACGTCCTGACGCGGCAGCGCAACCCCCAGGGCCAGCTCAACATCCACAACTCGACGGTGATGGTGATCCCGACCCTGGCCTGGGGCACCAGCACCTGGGGCGGCGAACAGATCGATGCGATCAAGCCACCGGTCAAGACCCTCGACATCTTGCCGATGGATGCCTTCCGCACGGAGTTCATGGGCCGCCAGTGGGGGATTCCCGCCGAGTTCCTGGTCTACGAAGGCCAGCCCTACCACAGCCGCGACGTGCTGGCCTACACGCTGTTACACGGTGTGCTCATCCGGCCCGGCGGTGGTGACCCGGAGTCGCTCGAGCGCACCGCGGCGCTGTGGCGCGTCTATGATGCGTTCCCTTTCGGCGAAGCGACGCTGTACCCCTATTGGAACAACGCCGAGCGCCTCACCTGCACTCCGGCCGGGGTCTATGCCACGGCCTACGAACGGCCGCGCGAGGGGTTGCTCCTGTTCGTCAGCAACCTGGGCGAGGCGAGCGCGGCGGCGGCGGTCAGCTTGAACCTCAAGGCCTTCGGCTGGGAGAGCGCGGCCACGACCGACGCGCTCAGCGGCGCGGCTCTGCCCGGAGCTGACGGTGTCCTGCGCTTCCCGCTCGAGGCGTGGCGCTACCGGGTGCTGCGGGTGCGACCACCATGAGCCTTCCAGACCAGGCGCGTGCCTCGGAAGGGCAGGGGGGCGTCGGCCCAGTCGGCTCTGCGTTTGCCACGCGACCCACCCCGGCCGCCGGGGCCGCGGATACCATCGTGGCCTGCGCTACCGCGATCG
Source organism: uncultured Victivallales bacterium (assembly GCA_903834675.1). The sequence goes on from CAILKC010000964.1 coordinate 6,956, forward strand.
GGGGTCCCATCGCCATCATCCGCCTGTCGGGACCCGCTGCGGTGGCCATCGCGGCGGCACTCTGGCGTGGCCGTCGACCCCTCGACCAAGCGCCGTACCGGACCTTGCGCCTGGGTCAGGTGGCGACCGCCGAAGGAACCGTGGATGACCAGGTTCTAGCGGTCTACATGCCCGGCCCGCACAGCTACACGGGCGAAGACGTGGTGGAACTGCACTGCCACGGCGGCGCTCTGGCGGCACGGCTGGTGCTGCTGGGGCTGCTGCAACGGGGCGGTCGCCACGCCGGCCCGGGGGAGTTCACCCAACGCGCCTTCCTCAATGGTCGGCTCGACCTGACCCAGGCCGAAGCGGTGGCTGACCTCATCGCGGCCCACAGCAGCGCGGCCCTGCAGCTGGCCAATCGGCAGTTGACCGGCCTGCTCGGACGCCGGGTCAACGCCCTCTATGACGCCCTCGCCGCCCAGCTTGCCGACCTCGAGTCACGCCTGGATTTCCCCGAGGAAGAGCTGGATTGGGAGCCGGTGGAAACCGTCCGCGAGCACCTGGCCCGGACGCTGGCCGAACTGCGGCAACTCTGGGCCTCGCGTCATGAAGGAGAAGTCCTGCGTCAGGGCATCCGGCTGGTGCTTGCCGGGACGCCGAACGTCGGCAAGTCGAGTCTGCTCAACGCTATCCTCGGCCGCGACCGGGCCATCGTCACGGACATTCCCGGAACGACCCGCGATACGCTCGAGGAACTGGCACAGGTGCGCGGCATCCCCGTGCAGCTCACCGACACGGCCGGACTGCGCGACAGCCAGGACAGCCTCGAGCAGTGCGGCATGGCGCGCTCGCGGGAAAGCCTGCGGACAGCGCAGGTGGTGCTCTGGGTCTTCGATGCCTCACTCCCCTATGCGCCGCAGGCCTGGCCGGACGTGCCGACGGCAGGAGCGTTGATCCTGGTCGGCAACAAGAAGGACCTCGCGGAGCGCCTGGCGGCGCCACCGCCGCTGCCCGTCGGCGCCGTGCTGGTCAGCGCCCAGACGGGCGCCGGGCTGGAGCAGCTCTTTGATGCGGTCGAGCACCTGGTCTGGACCCGCCCCCACGCCGACGAGAGCGCGGTGGCCGTCAGCGCCCGGCATGCCACCCTCATCGGCGGCGCCATTCCCGCCGTAGAGGATGCCATGGAGCGCGCCAAGGCACAGGAGTGGGAGCTGGCCGCGGTCGCCCTCCGCTCCGCCCTTGCCGACCTGGGCCGCATCACCGGACGGACCGCGGACCCGGATGTGCTCCATACTATTTTCTCACGCTTCTGTATCGGAAAGTGACCCCCGTGCCAACGATCCTGCCCCACCTCGACGACCCGTACTTCCACCGGCGCATTGTCCGCGCCCTCGAACTGGAGTGGGACCTCGCCGTCGCCTGGTTTCCCCCCGAGACCAAGCGCGTGCTGCGGCGACCGGGTTTCAGCCTGATCCAGACCACCCAGGTCCTGGGGCAGTGGGTCCGCGAGCCGACGCGCGAAATCCGCCTCAGCGAAGCCTGCATCCTGAACCACCCCTGGTACGCGGTGGTGGACGTGCTCCGGCACGAGATCGCGCATCAGCTCGCCGACGAGCTGTATGGCGAGGTGGAACCGCCGCACGGCGAGACCTTCCGCGACCTCTGCCATTTTCTCGGCGCCGACCCGAAAGCCTCAGGTGGCTACCCGACCCTGGACGAGGCCGTGCTGGCGGACAAGGCCAGCGACGGCGACCGCATCATGGCGCGCATCCGTAAGCTCCTGGCCCTCTCGAGCAGTCCGAACCGGCACGAGGCCGAGCTGGCCATGGCCAAGGCGCGCGAACTCATGGCCAAACACCAGCTCGACCCCACCGAGCCACCCCCGACCGCCGACTTCGTCCACCTCGTGCTGGGCGAAGCGTCCCTGCGCCACGGGCTTGAGGTCCACGCCCTGGCTTCACTCATCCGGGAGCATTATTCGGTCCGGACGATCTGGGTTCCCATGGCCGTGCCGGCCGTCGGAAAGGTCGGCCGCGCCCTGGAGGTCTGCGGCACCCGCCTGCACGTGCAACTGGCGCATTACGCCTTCGACTTCGTCCGTCACCTTATCGCCGCGGAGTGGCGCACGTACCAACCCGGCGTACGCCTGGGCGCCAACGGCCGACGCGACTTCGCCCTAGGCATGGTCGCGGGCTTCCGCGCCCTGCTCGATGAGCAACTGCGGACCTCTCCCCAGGTACAGGCTTTGGTGCGGCGCGAGGATCCCGCCTTGGAGGGCTACTTCGAGGAACGCCATCCGCACCAGAGGCAGACGCGGGCCGGCCGTGGCGTCCGCATCGACCCCCGCCTCCGCCAGGACGGCGAAGCCCTGGCCCGCCGCATCGGCCTGCGCCACGGCGTAAACCCCGCCACCCACGCCACCCGCCGCCTGCTGGGGACCTAGCCCTGGGCGAGAGGCACAACGGCCTCGTGTCGAAGCCCGGAGGGTGACCCATTCGCGAGGCGCTCCCGCGGTTCGTGAATAGGTCAGGCTAGCGCCAAGGCGCGGCTCAGCGCCGAACGTCTACGGGCTGGACATGCCGACTCGCGCTCGTTTGCGCGTTCGGCCAATCCGGGGCAGGGACCGGACGTTGTGCCTGTAGTGCCGTCACCCCCGGGGATAACTGGGCGAGGATCACGGCGGCCGCAAGGACTCGCATGGCAAGCGTGGCTACAACCGCGGCTTCCGCTGCGTTTATGGGTCAGTGTTTCGAGCGGATGCTGGTCATCCGTTACTTCGAAGAGGCGCTCAGCGAGCTGTTCTCGAAGAACCTCCTGGGCGGCACCTCGCATTTCTGCATCGGCCAGGAAGCCTGCGCCGTGGGCGTGGTCTCGGCGGTGCGGGAGACGGACTGGCTGGTGTCGAATCACCGCGGTCACGGGCACCTTCTGGCACGGGGGCTGGAACCGGCCCGGGTTATGGGCGAACTGCTGGGCAAGCTCACCGGCTACTGTGGCGGCCGGGGCGGTTCGCAGCATATGTGTTCCATGGCCGACCACTTCCTGGGAACCAATGGCATCACCGGCGGCGGCATCCCCATCGGCACCGGCGCCGCCCTGGCGATCCGCTACCGCCAACTCGACGACATCGTGGTCGTCTTCTTTGGCGATGGCGCCAGCAACCAGGGCACCTTCCATGAATCCCTCAACATGGCCGCCTTGTGGAAACTGCCCGTGCTCTACGTCTGCGAGAATAATGGCTATGGCATGAGTAATCCGCAGCACACCTCCACCGCTGGCAGCGGCATCGCCGAGCGCGCCGCGGCCTATGGCCTGCGCGGCGAACGGCACGACGGCATGGACCTGCTCCAGGTCCGCGCCGCCACGGCTGAACTGGCCGCCTCGGTCCGCCGGGGCGACGGCCCGGCCGTGTTGGAGCTGACCACCTACCGTCATTGTGGCCATTCGAAGAACGATCCGCGCGTCTACCGGACGCCCGCCGAGGAGAACGACTGGCAAGCCCGCGACTGCCTCATCCAGGCGGCGGCCCAGCTCACCGCCCTCGGCCTCAGCGCGACGGCCATCGAGGCCCATCGCCAGGCTGCCCGGCAGCTCATCGACGCGGCCGTCCAGGCGGCTCTGGCCGCGCCCTGCGGCACCCCCGAGCATGCCCGCGGAGGGGTCTATGCCTGAAACGCTCCAGAATGATCCCCGGCTGATCTACACCTCGAAAGCCATCAACGAGGCCCTCGACGAGGAGATGGCACGCGACCCTGACGTCCTGCTCATCGGCGAGGATATCGGCGTCTACGGTGGAGCCTTTGGCGTGACCCGCGGTCTCTATGAGAAGTATGGGCGAGCTCGCCTCTGGGAAACCCCGATCTCGGAGAATAGCTTTGTCGGCATGGCGGTCGGCGCCGCGATGCTGGGCCTCAAACCGGTCGTCGAGATCATGTTCATGGATTTCATCGCCCTGGCTTTGGACCAGATCCTGAACAGCGCCGGGAAGCTGCACTACATGTACAACGGGCAGGTCAATGTTCCCCTGGTTATCCGCGCCCCCGGCGGCGCTAAGGGCGGCTATGGCCCCAGTCACTCGCAGATGCTCAGCAGCCTCTTCATCGGCATCCCCGGCATCAAGGTGGTGGCCCCCTCCAACGCCGCCCAGGCCAAGGGGCTGCTCAAGAGCGCCATCCGCGACCCGAATCCGGTCCTCTTTATCGAGAACAAACGCCTGTACGCCCAACGCGGCCATGTGCCCACCGGCGATTACACCGTGCCGCTGGGCCAGGCCGAGGTGGCGGCAGCAGGCACCGGCCTGACCCTGATCGCCTATTCGGCCATGGTGCCGCTCTGCCTGGCCGTCCGTAAAGCCTTCGCCGCGCGTAACCTGCACCTCGAAGTCGTGGACCTGGTCTCGCTGCAGCCACTGGACCGTGAAACCATCGTGAAATCCGTGCGCAAGACGGGTCGCGCCGTCATCGTCGAGGAGGGTTGTCTGACCGGCGGCGTCGGCGCGGAGGTGGCCGCCGTCATCGCCGGCGAGTGTATGGATGCGCTCGAGGCCCCGGTTCGGCGCGTCGCCGCGGCCGATGTGCCGATCCCGTCCTCGCCCGAACTCGAGAAGGCCGTGCTTCCCGGCCCGGATGACGTGGTTAAGGCCGTGCGGGAGGTGCTGAGTTGGTAGTCAGGCAACCACTCCCCAGTGTACGAGCCTGCCTACCCGGACGCTGGGCCCTGCCCCTCGCGCTGTGGGTCGTGGCCGCGCTGGCGCTGGCGGACGGCGCCCCCGGCACCCTGCCTGGCTGGGGCGAGCCCGTCCTCTACTGCCGCAAGGCCGAAGGCAATCTGAGCCTCACCCTGCGCTGGCTCCCAGAGGTCGGCATCCGCCTGGCCGTCATCTCGCGAAAAAGCGGGGCGGTGAGCCTCGACCTCAACGCCACGCGGCTCAGCGCCGCAGACCTCGGGGCCGATGGCAAGGCCACGGTGCCCCCACGCCTGACCCGCTTCCATGCCGTCGACCTCCTGACCACACCGCACAACCGAGCCGAATTGACGCTGAAGTTCCGCGACACCGACTGGATGCTCTACCTGGACGGCGAGCTGGTCGCCTCCCTGGCGGCCCCCTTCGAGCCTCCCGCCGACGTCTGCCTGCCCACCGACGCCCCGCCTGCGCTGCAGGACAAACCGCTGTTCCGGCCGGTGCCCCGCGAGGAGTTCGTCACCGATTTCATGATCGAAGAGGGCGCTCCAAACGAACTCTATCCTTGGAAGATCGAGACCGGCAACTGGAGCATCCACACGGCCATGCAGGACGCACTTGTGCGCCCGGAATCCGACCTGGCGCGAATCGCGCAGGTGCCCCTCACCGCCGACAAGAGCCCAAACTTCTACTCGCTCAGGGGCGGTGGCCTGGATGCGGAGAAGAAGGCCCCGGCCGAGTCGGTGATCACCACCGGCTACGACTTTTTCGATCAGTATGAACTCGCGGCGGCCGTGCAGGTGAACGAAGGGGAGGCTGGCATCGTCTTCTACCACCGCGGCGAGGGCGCCACCGACTTCTACGCCTTTACCCTCGACATGGGCTCGGGCCGCGAGAACGAGGGTTCCCTGCGCCTGTGGCAGCGGCGCCGCGGCCAGGCGCGGGTCCTGGCCCGCGTGCAGGTGCCCCTGTTCCGCGACCAGTGGCACCGCCCCTCGGTGCGCCTCGACCAGGATGAGATTGTCTGCTTCCTGGACGGCATCGAGGTCATGCGGATGCACGAACGCCTGCCCGTGGGTGGCAAGATCGGGCTCTACGCTAAGACTGTCGAACCCCTCCGCTTCGACGATGTCAAGCTCAATGCCCTGTCCCAGGTGCCCCTCCGCGACGTCGGCGAAATCACCTACCAGACCCTCTATCAGGACGGGACCTTCTACCGTCGGCCGAGCTTCTGGAGCCCGGGCACTGCGACCGCTGGCACCGAACTCACCCCGGGACGCCGGGGTTACGAGCAAGTCCTGGTCCTCGGACGCCCCCACCACACCCAAACGGTGTTCAGCGCCGCCTACACACCCTCGGGAACAAGCTGGACCGTCGGACTGGTGTGCGGCTTCCGCTCCGCCGACAAACCCTACTACCGCTTCGTGCTGGAACGGACCCCGGCAACCGAGGCCTACCGCCTTGAACGCGTCCGCCGCGGCGGCATCCAGACGCTGGACGCCTGGGCACAGCAACTCCCCCCTGGACCCGCGCCGACGCGGGTCAAGCTGATGGTCGACGCCACCGATCCGACTCGACTTAACCTGCTGCGCGACGATCGGCTGGTCCTCATGCTACCCCTCGAACAACCCCTCGATGGCGCCCCCGGACTGCTCGTCGGAGCGCGAACCTCTACCGGGGTCAAAGAGCTGGACTACGGCTTCCGCCGCGAACTCTTCCTCGAA
>CAILKC010000965.1 GCA_903834675.1 uncultured Victivallales bacterium
CAGGCCCGGCCCAGCCTGGTCCAGGAGATACGCCGGTACGGTCTCGCAAAGGGGCCGGTTCCAGCCCAGGAAGGTCCTCATCATGTCCATCTTCCCCCGCTCATCTCCGTGCCGCGTCTTTGGGGCCCGTCCTGTCGCCCGAGCCACTCTCCTCGGGGGTCGTGGGCGCTTTCGACACACGCTTCTTCCCAGGTGCGCGCGGCATCTGTATGCCCCCCATGCTTCCCATTGCGATCACGTAACCGGACCCATCCCGGTAGCCAGGGCGTGGCGGCCACAGAGGCAGAGCATACATCCCGGCGTGAGCTTCCGCTAGAGTCGCGCGGGCGATTGCATCCGGATGCTGGCGGCAGCTCTGACCGCCGATCAGCCATGAGGCCCACGTAAGTTTCGTCACGTCACCCGGCCTGCTCAGGTTCGGCGCCGGTGGGGGCCGGTGCCGGGTGCATTGAATCTGGTCATGCACTCCAGGATTTCGCGGCGCTGGCGTAAGCTGACAGCGGATGCTACGGTGATTTCAGCATAACAAGGCCGACAGGGAGAAGCGGCTAAGCGCCTGCGGGTTGCCATGGCCGGACTCCCGGAAGGGAAGATTGGCATGGGTGCTGACGGGTCGATTCCAGCGGTCGAGAAGCCCGGGTGGCGGCTGACGTTCCAAGACGAGTTTGAGCGGCCGCAGTTGAACGACATGCATTGGTTTGCGGCCTACCGATCGGGCCGCAAGGAGTACTTCAAGCGGATCGGCAAAGCGAGCCGCTGGACCGACCACAACGCCCACTACGTGATCGAAAACGGCATCCTCAGGCTCCGCATTGACACCACGCTCCCCTTCCGCGCCAAGCAGAGCGATCCGTGCGTCAGTTGCATCCAGACGTCGGACCATCGTTTCGGGGCGACCCCCGATGAGTACCAGATTCTCGACAAGTTCGCCCAGAAGTACGGCTGGTTCGAGATCCGCTGCCGTTGCCCGCGCGGGGAGGGTCTGCTCAGCGCCTTCTGGCTGCACCAGCACGACCCCACGAAACAGGAATACACCCCCGACGGCGGTCGCAAGACGGTCGGGGACGGGCCGCTGGAGATCGACATTATCGAGCAGCAGGGCCGCCTCATCACCGCGGCGACCAGCACGGTCGACCTCAATGTCCACTTCACCGAGAACGCACACTATCGCCCCGCGCTGGCCATCGACGCCGCGGCGGAATTCCATGTCTGGGCGATGGAGTGGCAGGAGGGTCAAATCGACTGGTATCTGGACGGCAGGCAGATCGAGACCTATGCGGGGCCCACCCCGCCGGAGAAGATGTTCGTCCTGCTGGCGCTCTTCCAGTACTCGGGCTGGATCGGGACGGTGGACCCGAAGCTGACCTATCCGCGCGACTTCGAGATCGACTACGTGCGGGTCTATGCTCGGATTACGAGCTAGCCGACCGGGGTGAGCTCGGGCGCAGGTCAGTTCCGCAGGGGTTCGCTTCAGGAAAACGCTCAACGCTCAAGGCCGCGAAGACCGCAAGTCTCGTTCTGGTATGTCCGGCCCGCCCTTGGAAGCCGGGATCTCCACTCGCCTGGAGTCGGCGGTCCGCACCGGCTACGCCGGGGCTTCCGCCGTACATGGGGATACCGCGAACCCGCCCGGAACGGGCGATGGCATCGCGGGCTCCAGGGCTAGACACGGGGTTCTGCAAGAGCCTCCCTTGTAGGAGACTTGCAGCAACCTCGTAGGTGTCACCACCTAGGGAACTGACCTGCGCCCGGTGAGCTCGAACCCAGCGCCGGGACAAGGCAGCATCCCGTGTCTCGCCCGTGCCTCTTCAGGCTGCGGCCCACTCCTCCCGGAGCAGCCCCACGGCCCGCCGGACCGAGGTCTCAAGATCGCCGTCGAAGCCGCACTCCATGACCAGATGGCCGTCGTAGCCGATCGCCTTCAGGGCGCGGAAGGCGGAGGGGAAGTCGGTATGGCCGGAACCGGGCTGCAGGCGGGTGCTGTCGGCCAGGTGGACGTACCCCACGCAGGCGCCGCCGCGGTGGAGGGCCGCCGGGATGTCCGCCTCCTCGATATTCATGTGGAAGAGGTCCGGCATGATCTTCACGGCCGGGCTGCCGATGCGCTGCACGATGTCGACCGCCTGTTCGACCCGGTTGAGGAAGTGGGTCTCGTAGCGATTGAGGGGCTCCAGCAGCAGGTTGACTCCAAGCTTCTCGGCCTGCGGCGCGAGGCGCTTGCCCTGCGCTACCAGAAGCTCCCGCTCCAGCTCCCAGCGGTCGGCCACAGGCGACAGGTCAGGGTAGGGATTCGCGCCGAAGATCGGCACCTCGATCAGGCCAGAGGCGCCCAGCTCCCGGCAGATCTCCAGGCGCTCCAGGTCCAGGGCCACACCCGCGTCCCGCCGGCTGCGCTCAGGGTTCAAAAGCTGAAGGCTCCCGACAATGGCGCTCACCGCGAGCCCCGCGTCGTGCAGGATGGCCTTGAGCTCGGCGGTCCCGTAGGCCACCGCCTCAGGCCCCAATTCCACGGTCTCGATGCCGCAGCGGCTCCAGAGCTTGACCTTGCTCCGGAAATCGTCCTTGGAACCATACCCGAAACGGATGCCGAGCTTCATGGTCGAATCTCCTCTTACCTGGCCAGCGACTGCGCCTTCAGCCAGCAGTAGAGGCTGTCGCCGATCTGGCGGTAGCCCTCGGTGGATGGATGCAGGCCGTTGCTCAGGCGGCGGATCTCGGTCTGGCTCGCGGCGTTGCAGGGCGCCTTGGTGGTGGGGTAGTTGTTGACCCCGTCGAGATTGAGGTAGGCCGGGATCAGGTAGATGAACTCCGACTCGCGGTTCCCGTACTTCGCGAGCAGACGCTCGACCACGCGGTGCTGGTTGCGTTTGTACTGCCAGCGGTTCAGGGCGCACTGATAGTTGGCGCCAAAAGCGTCCTGCGTGGCCGCAGGCGGCACCAGCAACAGGGCGCCGATCTTGGTGTCTTTGCGCACCTGATGCACCATGTCGACCAGCAGGTCGTAGTAGGTACACATGGCGTCGATGCTGGCGTCAATCGTCGCCTCGGTGGCCTGGGCGTTGTCGTTGCAGCCGAGGAGGATGGTGACCGCGTCGGGAGCCTGACCGCGGTTCTGCTCCTGGCAGTACTGCGCGAAATCCACCTTGAACTTGCCCTCGCCGTCGGGATAGAGGAACGGACTGCCGCAGGCGTTCCACGCCTTCCAGTCGAGGTCGCCCTCGGGACGCTTCGCCGCGGTGAAGTAGGTCATGAAGCGCTGCGCGGTCCAACCGCCATAGCCTTCGATCCGGACGGCCGGGCTCTTGGCGTTCGGGGCATGGCCGACCAGCGTCAGCTGCGGGTTGCCCTCGGCCTTGCACAACTCGATCAGGTGCGCCGGGTACACGGCAGCGTGGGTGAGGCTGTCGCCGATGGTCAGGACACTGAGCGCCACCCCCGCCCCGGCATTCCTCGGCACGATCTGCAGAGTCGATTCGGCCCGCGCGATGATCGTGTTCGCTTCGTTCCGCGCCTCGATCACCAAGGGGAACTCGCCGACATCCTTGTCGGTGGGCACGCAGGTCCAGCGCTCGGCCTGCTGGCTGCCCTTGGCGCAGGTGACGTCGAACGCGAGGTTCGCTGGATTCACGACCAGGCAGACGTTGTCGAAGTACACGTTCATCTCGATGCCGGGCACGGCGTAGAGGCGGGGCGGCAGCACGAGACGGATGGGACCGGGGAGCTGCCCGGCAGGCGTCTGGGCAGCGACCGGCGTGGCCGACGGCGTCTGGGCCAGCAGGCCGACGCCGGGCAGGACCGCAAATGCAATCACCAGGCCACGGCAGAACTGCGGCCGCAGCGCCTGGATGGGTGTCGTCATCGGAGTCACTCCTGGGCGAACCGGAAGGCGAAGAGGTCCGCATCTCTGAGCACGAAACGCAGGCGGATGGGCCTGCCGACCAGACCAGCCAGCTTGGCTTTGCTCGTCCACTCTACCGCATAGTCCGTCGAATTCCCGAAGAGCGCCGGGCATTCGGCCAAGGCGAAACCTGGAATCGCCGCGCCTTCGGCGTCCTGAATCTCGATCTGCAGCGACCCCGCGACCGAGGTCTCGAAGTTGATCCTCAGCCTCTCGCCGGTGAAGAGGAGGGGCTTGGTGACCACCTCGCCACCCGCCAGCGGCGCCG